>JANQGN010000657.1 GCA_028277295.1 Rhodospira sp. | reverse complement strand
CATTAGAGCAGAAAATCCCGAGCGATCTGGTACAGATTGTGACGACGATTTGCTTGAAAAACAAATCATTATAGCATGTTGGGCGATTCAGAAATCACGCAACAGGCCCTAGGGCGTTCCGAAACACCGCGTTCTTCCGGACCGTCTCGTCTGTTCGAATGGTCATACAGAAAGTGCCAGGCGGCGATGAGCAAGACTCTTCGCCGCTTGATGGTCGCGCCATGGCGCATGGCGCGTGATTCCGGACTCACCCACCATGCCCCAACATTCTGATATTGAAGAAAATCATCGTCGCGATCCGGTTCGGATCGCTCGGGACTTGCTCTAATCGGCCGCCCCGTCGCGCCGCCCAGACGCAACCTCCTAACCAGACCCATTGCGCGGCGGTGGATCGCCGCCTTGATCGCGTTTGCGCCGATACATATCGGCATCGGCGGCGGCCATGGCATCCGTCAGCGACAGGCCGGACCGAAACGTACAGATACCGCACGACGCCGACAGGGTCACCGATCCGTCGGGCAGCGTGACCGAGCGGCGCGCGATGGCATCGGTGATCCGGTCCGCTATGCGCCGTGCGCCCCGCGCATCCATGTCCATGAGGATGGCCCCGAACTCGTCCCCACCGAGACGCGCCACCAGGTCGGATGTCCGCATGCTTTCGACAAGGGCCGCGGCGACCTGGCGTATGGCCTCGTCCCCGGCCGTGTGGCCGGCCGTATCATTGATCGGCTTCAAGCCGTCGATATCCAGCATGAGCAGGGACAGCGCGTGGTCGTACCGTTCGGCGTAGGCGATCATGCGATCCGCCTCCCGAACAAAGGACCGGCGGTTCCGCAACGGCACAAGAGGATCCAGGTCCGCCAGCGTCTGGACATGACGCAACTGCGCGCGCAGGTGCCGGACCTCGGAACTCAGTTGCCTGGCATGCTCCCGAAGACGCGCATGGGGGCTGTGTCCGGCCAGCAGACGCATCAGGACCCGGCGCCGGGACGCGGTCACCCCCATGTCCCGGACCCGCAGGATCTCATGGCCGTTCACCGTCCGCGACATCTTCATGCGCACCTCCATGGCCTCGAAAATAGCGCGTGGAACCTCGGGCAATGCCCTAACGTGCCGGCTTGTTTCCTTGTGGTCCGGTCGACCGCACCCCGTTGGTGTTCGAGTGACGAGGGCCGCGCTCCACCATGGGCCAACTGAGAGAGGGGATCGGGGCAGAGAGAGAACGACAGGGGAAAAAGCCTTTCGTCCCAGCTCATTGACCGACAACGTGTTGCCCGACGGCGCTGGGAGCGCCCCCGGCGGTGTCTCAAAGGGCGCGGTCTCAAGGCCGGCGCACGTGACCTCCGCCGTCAGGCAAGAGCGCGCCCGCCAGGATATCGGCCCCAGGCCCGCGATGGGCGCCGGAAGGCGGCCATGGAGCAACGGGGCCGGGCGCCAGGGTTCAGATGGAGTCCCGTTGAGACAGAAAGACAGTTCCTCCGCGCCGCAAGATATCTGCGGCCGCCCGATGGTTGGCGGCCGCAGACGTCATGCCATGGCCTAGGACCATGGCGTTCGGCACGCACAAAACGCCAACCGTCACTCGCGCCGCAAACGCGCCGCGGCGCCAACCGCCCCACCAAAGAGAAGCAAGGCCGGAAGCCCCCCCGCCAAGGCAATGGGAGCATCGTGAGACCGGACACCACGAAAGGCGATGCGGACGATTTTTCGAGACACGCGAACCCGCCATGGGTTGCGGTTGCTAGACACCTCGCTTGCCAGCGCTCCCCCGTGATCCGCGTCGACAGACAAACCAACGGTTCCGGGAAGCGCCAGACCAACTTTAACGCTCATGTCTTCTGATGAACTGGACACGACATCGGCTAAACCCCAGCCAACACCGCTTGCCGGTCCATTCCCCGCTACCGCTGGGAGGGCCGGCAGCACCAGGCATACTGCCAGTGCCAGGATGGATGCTCTCATTTTTGGACACCTCGTGTTGTGGTACCAGCACCGATCCTACGGGATTGCTCAGGAATACACGATTAATGAGAATGGTTTAGTAGCAATCAGCCAATTCCTCCCAGAGGACGGACTCATATAATCAACAAAGAAAAATAAGGGTACTCGACAGGGATCATTATTGGGCGAGGTCGGCATGTCTGTATCCGCAACCACGTGTGACCCCGTCGCAGTACCGGGCAGTCTCTCGCGCTCCATGCTGCTGCGCGGCATCGGCCTGGTTGCTTTGATCAATGCCGTGGTCGCCCGCGTTCTCGATCTTGCCGCCGAGCAATCGTGGTACGACGCCGTGATCATCGTCTCCGACCGGGACATGGTGGCGGTTCTGGCCGTGCTGGCCGCCCTTGTTCTTGCCAGATCATCGCGGCCGTCGCGCCGGGAACCGGCGATCGGGATCGCTGACGTCGTGGCGGTTCTGGTGACGGCCTTGATCATCCTCTTGCCGCACAAGTCGGCTGGATGGGCCGCCCTGGGTGTGATCGGGGCATATGGCGCGCTGGCATGGCGGAGCACCCCGGGTCCATGCGCGGCGGCGGCCATCCTGGCGGCGGTGTCCCTCTATGAGATCGGCGGGCGTCTGCTGGTCGGCATGACGACCCCAATCCTGACACAAGTGGACGCCGCGGTCGCGGCGGCGGCCCTCGAAGCGGTCGGCGCGCAAGTCGCGCGGAGCGGCAATCTGATCGAGACGGGCAAGGGATATGATCTGATTGTCGTCAAGAGCTGCTTGTCGCTTCGAGCCATCCTGCAAGCGCTGCTGGTCTATTTCGCGTTCACGCGCTTCATGAGGCCGGGTGACTGGCGATGGTCGGAGCTTCTCGGGTGCGTGCTGCTGTCGGGCTTGGTGTTCCTGGTGAATACGGGCCGTCTCGTTCTCTACGGGCTGGACTTCACGTTCTACGAAACACTGCATGCCGGAGCGCTTAGCGGCTTGTTCGGGATCGTGGTGGTCATCGTTGCCCTGCTCGTCGCGGCCTTGGGAGTGCGCCATGAATTCGATCTCGCTCGCCTTCGGTCTTAGCCTGACCGCCCTGACGGCCGTCAGTCTGATGACGAAGGGGCATTCGCTCTCGGATCAGGACCCCGATCAGGCCGGCATCGCGCCCCCGTTGGAGACTCAGGCGGCGAACCGGCTTGTCGAGGACGGCTGGATCTCCGTGGGCAGCATGCCGCTCACCGTGGACAACCTGGCCACCGCCCAAGTCTTCGTCTCCCCACGGTGCGAGGGCGCGGTCATGGTCGTCGGCCTGCCGCCGACCGGAGAGGCGACGACCTTGATCGAGCGTCTGGCCAGCCCGGACGGTTTCGTTCTGTACCTGGATCAAGGCCGTCTGACGCCAGTGGCACCCGGGGCGGGCGCCTACATCCTGGCGAAACTCGCGCCGCTGATCTCCCGCTTCAGCGCGTCCGGGACGCCGGCCACGGGGGGGCCGCCCGTCGCCGTCGTCACCGTCGGCGAATGCGCCGACACGACCTTGTTGCCCTGGACGCTGGCCCTGCCACCCTCGCCACCATCGAGCACGGTTGGCCGGGATCTGGGCCCTCCCCTCCTTCAGCCGACGACGGATTGACCGGCGCGACCATCACGCCGCGATGAGTCTGGCCTCATCACAGCCTGGATGACTCGTCCCCCAGGACAACGCCCGCCTGACGCGGGCCCCAGCCGAAGGAGGCGGTGACCGCCCATGTTCATCGACCATCACGCCCGGCCAGGGCCGACGAGCGCCCCTTTCATCGTCACCGTGTTCGAGGACTTCGAGTCGGCGCGGTCAACCTGGGCCCGTTTCGAGCGAGACGCCTTCTGCCACGTGTTTCAAACCCACGCCTGGCTGAGCACCTGGTACGACCACATCGGGCGCCGCACCGGGATCCGCCCGATACTCGCGGCTGTCACCGACAGCCGGGGTGAGTGCCTGGCCTTTCTGCCGATGGGCATCGAGACGCGGGCCGGTGCCCGCGTGTTGACCTGGCTTGGCGGGCGGGCGTCCGACTATCACGGGCCATTGCTGGGCGCGACCTGGGTGCGTCAGGGCGAGGCCATCGACGTCACGGCCTTGTGGGCCGAGGTCCGCCGCCACCTGCCGGCGTTCGACGCCATGCATTTTCAGAAGCAGCCGGAGCGCATCCCCGGCGGGATCCGCAATCCGTTCCTGGCCCTCGGTGTGGAGCGTGATCCATGCTGGGCGTCCGCCGCCCACCTGACCAAGCCGTGGGAGGACTTCTATCGGTCCCGGCGGAGCAAGAAGGCGCGCAAGAACATCAGCCACACCCTGCGCGGCCTCATGAAGCAAGGCGCGCTGACGGTCACGGTCGACGTTCAGGATCCGCGCGACATCGACCGCGTCATGGCGGCGCTCGCCACACTGAAGGAAGAGCAACTGGGGCGCATTGGCGGACGGCCGCTGTTCGCAAGCCCCGGTGTCTTCGACTTCTATCACACGTTGACCAGGGCGCGCCATGACACGGCTCGGGTCCTGCTGTCCACCCTTGAACTGGACGGCCGGGTGATCGCCGTGCATTGGGGCGTGCTTCATGGTGATCACCTCTATTCGATGCTTCCAAGCTACGACCCCGCCCATGCGGCGTCGTCGCCGGGACTTCATCTCATGCTGGCCATTATGGAATGGTGCTGCGAGCACGATATCGCCGTCTTCGACTTCGCGCTTGGCGACGAAGCCTACAAGGAGAAATGGGCCGACGAGACACTGGCCCTGTCGGAGCGCCTTCGACTGCATCGCGCGCGCGGCCTGGCCTATGTGCTGCACGTGCGGCTGGCGCGGGCCGCCCGTCGCCTGGCCCGGCGCGTCCCCGCGCTGACACGGCTGAAGCCGGCATGGCGCCAGTGGCGGGCGCGGCGCGGGGGGGTGGCGCGTGCCCTCCCGGCCGGAACCGTCCCCGCCACGCCCGGCGCGGAGCCCTGAGACCAGGGCGGGAGACACCGGCCCACACCCCTGTCACCTTGGCGTAGCCAGAACCGGGGATACCTGGATAACCTATTGTCGTTATGGGACATTTTCGACTTCGGTGGTGCACTCTATCCCACGTCACAGTGCGGAGAACGATGCCATGCCGAAGTACCTCGTGACGGGTGGATGCGGGTTCATCGGATCTCATCTCGTTGAGCGGTTGCTGTGGGACGGTCATGACGTCACCGTCCTCGACGACCTGTCGACTGGATCGAAGGCCAATGTACCAGCGCGAGTTGCGGTGCGGGTCGGGACGGTCGCCAACCCCAGCGTCGTCACCGCCATGATGGCCGATGTGGATGGATGTTTTCACCTCGCCGCCATCGCCTCGGTGGAACGCGCCACACAGGACTGGCTGGGCACGCACCAGACCAACCTCGCCGGGACAATCGCCGTTCTGGATGCCGCCCGCCGCCGGCCGGAGCGGCGAGTGCCGGTGGTCTACGCCTCCTCGGCTGCCGTGTACGGTGACAATGCGAACGTCCCCCTCAAGGAGGACGCCGGGACACGGCCGCTCTCCGCGTATGGCGCGGACAAACTCGGCTGCGAGCTGCACGCCGCCATTGCCAGCGTCGCCTATGGCGTGCCCTCCACCGGCTTCCGGTTCTTCAATGTGTATGGGCCGCGTCAGGACCCCAAGTCTCCGTACTCGGGCGTCATCTCCATCTTCGCCGAGCGCATTCTCGCCGGTCACCCGATCACGATCCATGGCGACGGCAATCAAGTTCGGGACTTCGTGTATGTCAGGGATGTGGTGGACAGTCTTGTCGCGGGCATGCATAGGGCGTCGACCCAGGGCGACGTCTACAACGTTTGTTCAGGCCGCCCCACGTCCGTCAACCTCCTGGCCAGGATGGTGAGCGCCCTCTGCGGGACTCAGCCTCAGATCGACTATGGTCCGCCGCGCGTTGGCGACATCCGCACCTCCCTTGGAGATCCGTCGAAGATCGCCGGTGCGTTGGGCATTCGCTGCGGTACGCCGCTGGACGAGGGCCTTCGCCAGACGCTCGACTGGCTCAGCCAGGCCGCAAACAGGCACGAACACAGCGCCGTCGATCGGCGACGTCTCAGGCAAGCGGTGTAACGCCGCCACGCGCGGGACCCACCCGGGATGGATTGGATCACACGGCCATGACCAGTCTGATCACCGGCGCGGCGGGTTTCATCGGGTCTCACCTGGCCCAGGCCCTGCTGCGCCGCCAGGAGGATGTCGTCGGCGTCGATACCTTCAACTCATACTACGACGTCCGCTTGAAGGAGGCCCGGGCCGCCCGGCTGCGCCAGCATCACCGCTATCAAGAGGTCCGGATGGACGTGGCCGACGGCGCGCGCCTGACGGATCTGTTCGCGGCGCGCCGTCCGCGTCTGGTCCTGCACATGGCGGCGCAGGCGGGGGTGCGGTACAGCCTGGAGAACCCACAAGCCTACGTCTCCAGCAACCTCGTCGGCTTCTTCGCCCTGCTGGAGGCCTGCCGGGCCTATCCGCCCGAGCATCTGGTGTTCGCCTCCACAAGTTCCGTGTATGGCGCCAACACCCTTCAGCCCTTCAGCCCGCGTCACGGCGCGACCCACCCGCTCACCCTGTACGCGGCCACGAAACAGGCCAACGAGGCGATGGCGCATGCCTATGCCCACCTGTTCGGCATTCCCTGCACCGGCCTGCGCTTCTTCACCGTTTATGGCCCCTGGGGCCGGCCGGACATGGCGCTGTTCCTGTTTACAAGGGCGATGCTGGCGGGCCAGCCCATCCAGGTCTTCAACCAGGGCAACATGGCCCGGGACTTCACCTACATCGACGATGTGGTGAGGGCGGTTCTTGATGTCGCCGCGCGCCCCCCGGCGCCCGCGCCGGCCGCCGCGCCCGGGGCCGGAACCGGCGCTGGGGCTGGGGCTGGGGCTGGGGTGCTTGATCCCGCGACCAGCCCGGTGGCCCCCTTCGCGCTCTACAACATCGGCTACGGAAAGCCCGTCCCCCTGCTGCGCTTCATCGAGGTCCTGGAGGAGGCCCTGGGCCTGACGGCCATCAAGGACATGCGGCCGATGCAGCCCGGCGACGTCGTGGAAACCTTCGCCGATATCGCGGACCTGACCGCCGCCACCGGGTTCAGCCCACAGGTGCCCGTCGAGGTCGGCGTTCCCCGGTTCGTGACCTGGTACCTGGACCACATCGGCCGTCCGTCGACGGTTCCCCCACGGCAGGAGCCGGCCACCGCGCTGTGCCAAGGCGACGCGGGATAACCCGTGCACGCCGCCCCTCCCGCCCCCATCGGTATGAAAGGATCGGCTCGTCATGCGCATCGCGATGATCGGCACGGGTTATGTCGGATTGGTGTCCGGCACCTGTTTCTCTGAATTCGGCGTCGAGGTGACCTGCGTGGACAAGGACGCGGGCAAGATCGAGCGCCTGACCCAGGGGGACATCCCCATCTACGAGCCCGGGCTTGACGCCCTGGTGGCGAGCAACCGGACCGCCGGGCGGCTGTCGTTCACCACCGATCTGAAGCCCGCCGTGGCCGGCGCCGACGCCGTGTTCATCGCCGTCGGCACCCCCAGCCGGCGCGGCGATGGCCATGCCGACCTGTCCTACGTCTACGCCGCCGCCCGCGAGGTCGCGCGGGCCGTGACCGGCTATACGGTGATCATCACCAAGTCCACCGTGCCCGTGGGCACCGGCGCCGAGGTCGCCCGCATCATCCGCGCGGAAAACCCGGCCGCCGACTTCGATGTTGTCTCCAACCCGGAGTTCCTGCGCGAGGGGTCGGCCATCCAGGACTTCATGCGCCCCGACCGCGTGGTCATCGGCACGGAGAGCGAACGGGCGCGCGAGGTGATGCGCCGACTGTACCGGGTGCTCTACCTGATCGAGACGCCGATCGTCTTCACCAACCTCGAAACCTCGGAGATGATCAAATACGCCGCCAACACCTTCCTGGCCACCAAGATCACCTTCATCAACGAGGTCGCGGACCTGTGCGAGAGGGTGGGCGCCGACGTGCACGACGTGGCCCGGGGCATCGGCCTGGACGGCCGCATTGGCCGCAAGTTCCTGCATCCCGGGCCGGGCTACGGCGGCTCCTGCTTCCCCAAGGACACCCTGGCGCTGGTCACCACGGCGCGGGCCTCCGGCGCGCCCTTGCGCATCGTCGAGACCGTCGTCGACGTGAACACCACGCGCAAGCGCGCCATGGCCGAGCGCATCATCGCCACCTGCGGCGGCTCGGTGACCGGCAAGACCATCGCCATCCTGGGCCTGACCTTCAAGCCCAACACCGACGACATGCGCGACTCGCCTAGTCTGGACATCGTGCCCGCGCTGCTGGAGGCGGGCGCCCGTGTCCAGGCGTTCGATCCGGAAGGCTTGCCGGAAGCCTGTGTCCTGATGCCCGATATTCACGCCTGCGAGGACGCCTACGACGCCATGCGCGGCGCCGACGCCGTCGTCATCCTGACCGAATGGAACGAGTTCCGGGCCCTGGACATCGAGCGCATGAAGGCGGCCCTGGCCCGGCCGGTGATGATCGACCTGCGCAACGTCTACGCCCCGGCCGACATGGCGGCCGCGGGGGTTCACTACGTCAGCATTGGCCGGCCGACACCCGAGCCCCGGTTGGCGACGGTCCACCCCGTGGCGCGCGAGGACCGATCCGCCGGGCCCGCCGATCCCGTCGCTGACCAGGACGCCCCGGATCTGGTGGCGGCGTCGCGGTGAGGGCGCCGGCGCCCCGTCAATCCCCGATCAACAACACGGCCTGGCCCGACACCGCGAGCGCGACGGCCACCAGGCCCCCAATGGCCACTCGGATCGCGGCCCGCCACCGGCCGCGATCCGTGTCCCCGATCCCCGACGGGACGGCCAGCATCACGGCCATCCCCACGGTGCTCGCCGTGACGGTGAACAGAATCCGCGCCTCCACCGCCTCCAGCGCCACGCTGAGGGTCAGGGCCATCACCCCGTAGACGCCCGCGGTCAGGAGACCGGCGCCCCGCCGGTCTTGGTGGGACCGCCCGGACACCGCCCCGGCGAGGACGAGGGCGGCGGCCAGCCAGCCCCCGACGACCGGCAGCGCGGCCACCACCGACGTCGTCAGGATCACGGGGTCGGCGTCGGCCGCGATCATCCTGTCCCCGACGAGACCCCGCCCCAGGGCGTTCTGGACCGCCAGCGCCAGGGCCGCCGCCATCAGGCCCGGCCCCAGGCCATGGCGCACCGGACGCCCCCACAGCGGAGCAGAGAGCACGGCCAGCGCCAGCAGCCCCCAGTAGACACCGTGGTACGCGCTGACGCGCGCCAGCGCCGTTTCGGGGTCGGCCACGATCAGCGCCCCGGCCTCGCGCCAGAAGGGCAGCAGCAGGATCCCCGCCCAGGCCAGGCCCCAGAACAGACCGGCCCGCACCTTGGCCGGCCCGCGCGCCATCCCGCCAGGAACGTCCGATCGGCGTGTCATGGCCGCCGCTCCTCTTCGGCCGCAAGGTCCCGCATCGCCATGCCCGCGTGGGCGGCAAGAACCCGCGTGCAGGGAACCGACAGCGTGGACCGCCCCTCGCCCACCTGGGCGAACGCCGCCCGGGCCGCCCCCCGGTCGGCGGCCAGCAAGGCCAGGTAGCCCTTCACGAACTGTCCGGCCTGGCCATTAAGCGCCGGCAGCGTCCGCAGGTCGCGCGCCATGTCCCGAAAGTGATTGGCGTTCCGCACCAGGCTGCCGAGGTGACGGACGGTCGCCAGCAGATCCTCAAGCGCCGCCTGGCAGTGGGCCGCCCCCAGGGTGCGCCCGATCTCCTGGTCCAGCCGCATCGCCTTCGCCGCGATGGCCCAGCGGGCGGCATTCTGATAGGCCGGATCGGCCTCCAGGGCCTGCCGGAATGCCTCGACCGCGCGTTGGGGCGCCCGCCGCCGCACCGCCGCGTACCCAGTCAGGAACATCGCGTCCGCCCGCAGGCGCGGTGATGGCAGGGGTTCCCGCAACGCCCTGGCCAGGGCCTCGTCGGCGGCCGGGGTGGGCCGCCCGCCGACCGTCCGGAACTGCAGGCGCGCGGCTTCCAGATGAGCCCGGTAGCGCGTCAGGGGATCGGCGTGGGCGCGCAGCGGCGCCAGAATCTCCAGGCCCAGGGCCGCCGACTGGGCCAGGGCCACCGCCTGGAAGCGGCGGACGGCGGCGGCCTCCAGGGCGGGCGTGATGCTCCGGTGGCGCAGGAACACCGTGTCCGCCGCCGGCACCACCGTGCCGTTACGGATCGCCTTCCGGGTCTGCTCCGAGACCGCCTCGCTGTCCAGGCGGGCATCATCGGGCTGGGCGATGGCGGCCGCCAGGGCCTGGCGGATCGGATCGGCGGGCGGCTCCGTCCGGGGACGCGTCCAGCAGGCGAACAGGCACGGCCCAGGA
>JANQGN010000655.1 GCA_028277295.1 Rhodospira sp. | reverse complement strand
GCCGATCATATAGCCGACGGTCAGGAACAGGCCGGTCATGACCGCCAGCAGGAACGCGACTCGCGTGAACGACATGGTGCGACGAGCCTCCAGGGATGTTTCCGGGACGTTGGGCTTTCGAGATAGGCGCGGGCCGATCCCGGTCAAGCGGAATCGTCGCGCCTCGCCGCAACCGGGCGCGCGCGACCACGACACAGCCCTTGACCGTTGGTCCATCCGTGGGCGAAGACAGCGGGGATGGGTGCGGACCCGACACCCCGCGCCCCGGGACGCCCGCCCGCCAACGAGGCGGGAGCCCTCATGAACGAACGGCCGAAGCGGCTTTAGAACAGGGAGAACCGCCATGACCAGCCCCGATGCCCGCGATCCCGGCTCTGGCTCTGACTCCGGCTGGGGGGACGACCTGCCCCTGCCCCTGACCCCGCCCAAGCAAAACGCGCCCGAGGGAACACCGAAGACACCGCCCCAGGATGAGGCGGCCCGTGCCGATACACGCTCGGTGGAGGTCGGTGGCCCGCGCGGCCCCGAGCCGACCCGCTACAAGGACTGGGAAGTCAAGGGCCGCTGTAGCGATTTTTGATGGAGGGGCCTCGCGTCTGTCCAAGGGGGGCGCCGCCGGCCGCGAACGTGGCCAGCGGCGCCCTTTCTCCATGCGATGATGGGGCCTTCAGGATGGCGCGCGCGGGCGCATCAGCATGGGGCCGTACAACACCACGTAGCCCAGCAGCGCCAGCACCCAGGCCACGGCGGTCACGGGCAGCAGCGCGAGCGTCAGGGACGGCACCAGGACCACCGCGATCCGTGTCAGCGCGGCCAGCACGATCCCCGCATAAATGGCGACGGTGCCCGGCGGGGCGGTCAACGGGTTCCCTGTGTGACCACGCGCGGCCCGGGTCATGACCGCCAGGGACATCAGGGTGATGGCGCCGATGGTCCACGTGTGGATGGCCGCGCTGTCCAGCCCCGCCGACGGCCAGGCGATCGCCAGGCCGGCCAGCAGGAACCCCAGGGGCACGAAGGCATGGGCCACGTGGAGAACCGTCACCAGCGGCTCGCCCAGGGTACGGTGGGGGACCCATCGCGCCTGGCGGATGAGCACGATCCCGGCCGCCGCCAGCAGCAGGACGGCGATCCCCAGGGACGCGGTGGACTCGTCGGGCACGGCCGGTCGGATCACCCAGCCGGCCAGGGCCAGCGTGCCGACGCCCAGGGCGAGGTTGTCATAGGCGCCGGGCGGCGCCGGCTCGCGCCCCGGGTTGGTCTTGCGCACCCAGTTGGTGGTGAAGTTCGGCACAATGCGGCCACCCACGATCATGATCAGCACCAGCGTCGCGGCGATCGCCAGCGCCTCCCCATGGGGCGACCATCCTTCGCGCGCCATTTCCCAGTGGAACAGCGCCGGCGCGATGGTCACAGCCACCATGCCAGCGACCACGATCAGGTTCCGCCGGTTGCGGGCGATGACGATTTCCCGCGCCGTGATAGCCGTCAGCAGCGCCGGGAAGGCGGTGACCAGGGCGGCGACGGCCAGGGGCGGCAGGCCCTCCGACAGCGCCACGCCCACGCGTCCCGCCAGCCACAAGGCCACCAGCCCGGCCAGGGGCAGGCCGACGATCGGCGCCCGTCCGGTCCAGTTGGGGACCGCCGTCAGCAGGAAACCGGCCAGGATGGCCGGCACGAACCCGAACAGCAGTTCGTGGGCATGCCAGGCGGTCGGCGGCAGCGCGCTCGGGATGGACAGCATCCCCAGGTACCAGGGCACCCACAGGCCGACCATCAGCGCGCCGTGCAGGGCCGCGAGCGGAAAAAAGGGACGCATCCCCAGGCTGAGGGGGGCGGGGGGCTGATGAACGAGTCGCTGGGTCATGGGCGCGGGCGTCCGATCCGTCATGTCTCCCTCCCGGTCCTTTTCGGGGGCGGGACGGTACGCGACCGGGGAGTCGTCCGTCAACCGGGCGGGTATCGACCACCCGGCCCTTACCCCTCAGGGCAACGGGCTCCGGTTAACGCGAGCAACGTTCCGCACGTGCGATGGAAATCCTTCTCACCTTTTAGGCGATCAAGATGAGACTAATATACTTAAGATAACCTCATCCGGAGCGAGCCCCCGCGTCCATCCTTCAGATGGACGCGGTTCCACACCTTACGGCGACGCGGAGCGTCGCCTGGGCGAGTCGAGGGACCTCCCGAGACAGG
>JANQGN010000566.1 GCA_028277295.1 Rhodospira sp. | reverse complement strand
CGCCTTCACGCGCCTGTCGGCGCGGGTCAAGGGGCGGCCGGGCGTGCTGCGCCGCTGGCCCCCCCGGGCCGGCGACCAGGTGCTGGCATGAGGGGCGCGTCGCGCCCGACCAATGACTCCAGCGCGGCCTCGCGAGCACCGCTGGAGGTGCTGTTTCGCCACCCCGAGCGGTTCTCCGCCTTCCAGGCGGTGCGGCTGCTGGAATGGGCGGCACGCCGGGCGGCGGCCGATCCGCGCCTCGAAGCCCCCCACCCCGTGGGCGAGAGCCACGATCCCACGACCGAGGTTGTGCGCCTGGGGGCCGCCGTCTGGCCGGCCTTTGCCGCCACCGAGATCGCCGAGGCCCGCGCCGACGGCCTGTGGGAGGATTACGCCGGCCCGCCCGGGCTGCGGATGACCTACATGGGCCTGACCGGCCCCAGCGGTGTGATGCCGCCGGCGGTGGGCGACGCGGTGGTGGACACGGTCAAGGCGCGCAGCCGCTCGCTCCGCGACTTCCTGGACCTCTTCGACCACCGCCTGCTGTCGCTGTTCCATCGCGCCTGGAAGAAGTATCGTCTTCCGCCCCTCTACGAGCAGGCCGCCGGACCAGAGCGCCATGCCGAGCCGGATCCGGTCACCGCCGTTCTGGCCGCGCTGATTGGCCAGGGCACGCAGGGTCTGGCCGGGCGGCTTGCCTTTGACGACGAGGCCCTGATTCACTATGGCGGCCCGCTGGCCCGGCGGCAACGCCCGGCGGTGGTGGTCGAGGCCGTGCTGTCCGACTTCCTGGGCCGGCCGGTGCGGGTGGAGCAGTTCGCGGCCCGCTGGATGCCCCTGGCCGAGGAGGACCAGACCCGCCTGCCCTCGTCGGTCGAGCCGCTGGGGCACTACTGCGCCCTGGGGGTCGACGCCGTGATTGGCGACCGGGTCCGCGACGTACAAGCGGCCTTCCTGATGCGCATCGGGCCCTTGTCCTTGCAACGCTTCACCGCCTTCCTGCCCGGCACCCCGGAAGCCGCCCGGCTGGCCGACATGACCCGCCGTCTGGTGGGGCCGGAGCTGGATTTTGACGTTCAATTAACCCTGCGCGCCGACCAGGTCCCCCGCCTGCGCCTGAGCGGATCCGCCGACTGCCCGCCGCGCCTGGGCTGGACCACCTGGCTGGGCGATTCGCCCCCGGGCCAGGATCGCGATGACGCCGTGTTCCGCTATGCCGACGGCGGCGGCGCCCCATCGACCTTGGAGCCGGCCGAGGATGACGCTTGGTAACCCTGTCGCGCCTGCGGAAAACTTGGACAGGCCCGGGCGGGTTCTGTACCCTCCCGGGGATTTGCGGCGGTCACCTCAACCGGTTGGGTTCGGTGGGCGCGGCCGCGCGGAGGGAACACGGGAGGGCAGCATGGCGGTCCCTCACTGGACCGGCACACGGGAGGTTGGCACGGACGCCGGCTGGATCGGGCCGGAAGGAGCGTGGTCGACGCGCCTGGACGAGTCCGCCCTGAGCACCCTCATCCAGGCCCTGCGCGACGACGGCCGGGAGATCATCGGCCCCACGGCGCGTCACGGCGCCGTGGTGCTCACGCCGATCACCACCGTCGACGACCTGCCGGCCGGCCAGCGCGATACCCAGGACGCCGGCTGCTATCGCCTGGCCCGCACCAACGCGCTCGCGCGGTTCACCCACGCGGCGCCAGCCCAGGGATGGAAACGCTTCGTTCACCCGCCCGAGGAACGGCTATGGCGCGCCCATCGCCCGGCGACCGGCGGGCTGGCCCTGGATGACGAACCGCCGCCGCCGAAACCGCGCGCGTTCCTGGGTGTGCGGCCCTGCGACCTGGCGGCGCTGACGGTGCTTGACCGGGTGCTGGCCAGCCCCGACGGCCCCGACCCCGCCTATGCCCGGCGCCGCCGCGACACCCTGGTGATCAGCGTGGACTGCGGCACCCCGGCCGCCAGTTGCTTTTGCGCCAGCATGGACACCGGACCGGCGGCCCGCGACGGCTTCGACCTGGCGCTGACCGAACTGATCACCAGTGACAGCGCCCCTGTCTACCTGGCGCGCGCGGGCAGCCCGGCGGGCGCCGCCCTGCTCGACCGCCTACCGGGCATGCCGGCCACCGAGGCCGACCGGGACGCCGCCGCCGACCAGCTTGACCGCGCCGTGACAACCCAGACCCGCGCCCTGCCCCCAGACATCCGAGGCGTGTTGGCCGGGGCCACCGACAGCCGGCACTGGGACGACGTGGCGACACGCTGCCTGGCCTGCGGCAACTGCACCCTGTCCTGCCCCACCTGCTTCTGCGCCACGGTCGAGGACACCACCACCCTGGACGGCCGTGCCGCCGAGCGCTGGCGGCGATGGAGTTCCTGCTTTACCGAGGCGTTCTCCTACATTCATGGTGGCGCCGTGCGCGGCGGCCGGGGTACCCGCTATCGTCAGTGGATCACCCACAAGCTGTCGGCCTGGCATGACCAGTTCGGCGGCAGCGGCTGCGTCGGCTGTGGCCGCTGCATCACCTGGTGCCCGGTGGGCATCGACATCACCGCCGAGGCTTCGGCCCTGGGCGCCGAGGCCCATGCGCGACCCGTCGCGCCGGCCCGTGGCACGACCACCGCCCCGCCTCGCCCCTAGGGTCTGTTGACAATAGGGCGGATCCCGGGCGATCCGGCACGGATCGTGACGACGCGTTGCTTCAAGTGGGGGTGGCCAGGCGGGGAGAGCCGGGCCGGCCGCGGACGCCAACGGTCATGGTCCATGACCATTGGCATAACACTCTGAAAAGAGTGCGCTGATAGAGACGGCCGGAGACGGAAAGAGTCGGACCGCGCCATCCGCCTCGATCAGCGCACGGGGGAGCCCTGACCATGGCTGATATCAAGGACCTGGACGACCTGTTGCAATCTCACCCGTTCTTCGCCGGCATGGATCAGCGCATCCTTGCCGAACTGGCCGGCTGCGCCCGCAACGAACGCTTCGATTCCGGCGACTTCCTGTTTCAGGAAGGTGGCGTCGCCGACCGCTTCTTCATCATTCGCCATGGCCAGGTCGCCATCGAGGTCAAGGTGCCAAATAAGGACAGGGTGGTCCTGGAAACCCTGCATGCCGACGATACCCTGGGGTGGTCCTGGCTGGTGGCGCCGTATCACTGGACCTTCGACGCCCGCGCCGTGACGCTGGTGCGCGCCATCAGCCTGGATGGCATCTGCCTGCGCGGCAAGATGGAGACCGACCATGAGCTCGGTTATTACCTGCTCAGCCGCTTCGTGCCCGTGATGGGCGAACGCCTTCGCGCCGCCCGCCTGCAAATGCTCGACCTTTACGCTCCACCACATTGACCCGGAGGCCCCGCGTCTCGCCTGGACTCAGGTCAGGGAAGGAGTGCGCTCATGGATGCCCACCACGTGTCTTCCTCGGCCCCGCCGGCCGCGCCGCCCCAGACCGTGGCCGCCATGCGTCTGGCGGCGCCGGGCGCCGACCCCATGCGGCCGCGCCCCTATCGCATCGACCGATGGATCCGCGAATTGTCGGACACCTTCACGGTGGACCTGGAGCCCCTGGAAGGCCCGCCCGCGCCGTTCCGGCCCGGCCAGTTCAACATGCTCTACGTATTCGGGGCCGGCGAGGTTCCCATCAGCATCAGCGGCGACCCGGCCCGCCCCGAGCGCCTGGTACACACCACCCGGGCCGTGGGCCAGGTGACCAACGCCATGAAGGCGCTGCGGGTCGGCGATACCATCGGCGTGCGCGGCCCCTTCGGGACTCCCTGGCCGGTGGAGGCCGCCTATGGCCGTGACGTGGTGGTGGCGGCGGGCGGCATCGGCCTGGCGCCCTTGCGGCCCTTGATCCATGCCCTGCTGGCCGAGCGCCCGCGCTTCGGGACCGTGGTGCTGCTGTATGGCGCCCGCACCCCCGAGGACATCCTGTTTCGTCGTCAACTGACCGCCTGGCGCGGCCGCTTTGATATGACCGTGCACGCCACGGTGGACCGGGCCACCGGCCGCTGGTCCGGCCCCGTGGGCATGGTCACGCGGCTGATCGCCCGGGGCGGCTTCGACGCCCGCGACACCGTGGCCTTCGTCTGCGGCCCCGAGGTGATGATGCGCCACACCGCCCAGGCGCTCATCGACCGGGGCGTTCTGGCGCGACGCATCCACCTGTCCATGGAACGCAACATGAAATGCGCCATCGGCGTCTGCGGCCATTGCCAGTGGGGGCCGGCGTTCGTGTGCAAGGACGGGCCGGTGTTCCGCTACGACCAGGTGGCCGAGCGCCTGGGACACTTCGAAATCTAGACCCCGACCCCCGCCGGGGTCCTCACGGGAGGGCCATGCCATGACCGGACCGGCCACGGCCCCACGCCGCCCCAGGCTGGCGGTGCACAAGTTCGCCAGTTGCGACGGGTGCCAGCTCAGCCTGCTGGACTGCGAGGATGAGCTTCTGGACATCGCCCAGGCGGTGGAGATCGCCTATTTCCTGGAGGCCACCCGGGCCACCGCCAAGGGACCCTATGACATCGCCCTGGTGGAGGGCTCCATC
>JANQGN010000499.1 GCA_028277295.1 Rhodospira sp. | reverse complement strand
CCGCACCCTGCATGACAAGCATGCCTCGCTGGCCTGCGCCCGCGATGCCGGGCTGGCCGTGCCGCCCTTCGCCCTCTGCCGTGGGCTGCCGGACCTGCGCCAGGCGGTCGAGCGGATCGGCGTCCCGGTGGTCGTGCGGCCCACCGTGGCCGGCACGCGCATCGGCACCAAGAAGGCGGTGACGCTGTGGTCGCTCGATGACATCGACGCAACCTTCCCGGACGACATGGCGGACGTTTCGGGGCTGCTGGTCCAGCGCCGCTTTGTGGGATTGCGCACCAACGTCTACTTCGCGGCGCGCAATGGCCGGATCCTGGCCGAGCAGCATTCCAAGAGCGTGCGCACGGACCGCGCCGACGGCACGGGCCAGACCATCGAGGGGATCACCATCCCGCCGATCCCGTGCATTTCCCGCGAGACGGCGATGATCGTCGCCCATCTCAACTACACCGGCGTCGGCTGCGCCCAGTTCCTCTATGACGAGGCGATGGATCAGCCGTGTTACCTGGAAATCAACGCCAGGTTCGGTGCCAGCTATGCCTTCATCGAGCGCATCGGCATGGGACTGACGGACTACGCCCTGAACCTGGCCTGGAATGACCCCCGGTCGGTCGGTCTCCGACTTGGGCAGTATGATATGGGCACGCGCTTTGTGTGGAGCCTCGGCGATGTGTCCGGCCTTCTCTATGGCATCCGCAGGCGTGAGGTCGGCGTGCGCGGCGCCCTCGCGTGGCTGGGACACATTCTCCTGGCCGCCGTCCGGGCCCAGGCGCATGTCACCTGGTCGTGGCGGGACCCGGCGCCCACGATGGTGCTGTACGCCCGGGCCGTGGCGGGCACTCTCGGCCTGCGCCGGCGCGGCCTGCCAAAGCCGTCCTGATGTCCCTCGCGGCACCGCGACACGTGGAAGAGGGGTCCTGTCATGATCGAGGTCATCACCGATCGCGCCGGCGTTGAAAAGCTTGCCGAGCCCTGGGCCGCCCTGGCCAGCCAGTCCGCAGATCCGTTCCTGCGGCACGACTGCGCCCTGGCCTCCATCGACGCCTTTTGCGGGCCGGCGCGCCCTGTGGTCTATGTGCTGCGCCAGGGCGGCGGCGACGTGCAAGCCATCGCGGCCTTTCGGGCGGTGCGCCGGGCGGGTGTCACGCGGCTGGAGACGCTGACCCGGTCCCTGGCCGAGCCCTCGGGCCTGCTGTACGCCAGCGAAGCCGCCTTGGGCGAGGTGGTCGACGCCGTCATGAAGGACCGCATGCCCCTGATGCTGGGCCGCATGGCCGAGGATGGGGCCGAGGCGCGGGCGTTTCGCCAGGGCCTTCACCGGCGGCCACCACTGGGGACGTCGGCGCGCAAGGATCAAAGCGTCTGGGTGTCCTTGCCCAGCGACCAGGGCCTCCTGGAAGGGACCTTGTCGCCCAACCGTCGCCGGGATCTGCGCCGCAAGTGGCGCCGCGCCGAGCAGCACGGCGCGGTCACTTTCACCTGTGTCGAGCCAACGCCCGAAACCGCGCCGGAGGTTCTGGAGGCGGCCTACCGGATCGAGGCCGCGAGCTGGAAGGGCCGGAACGGCACGGCCATTCTCATGTCACCGCGCTATCGCCGCTTCTTCGACACGTTCGGCACGGCCCTCGCCCGCGAGGGGCGGTTGTTCGTCTTCTTCCTGCGCTTCGGCACGCAGCCGGCCGCCATGCGCATCGCCGCCGCCTGCGGGGAGCGTCTGTGGGAACTGAAGATCGGCTACGACGAACAGTTCGGCGAGTGCTCCCCAGGCTTTCTTCTGACCCACGAGACCCTGCGCTGGTGCTGCGGGCGCGGGTTCGAGGTCTTCGAGTTCCTGGGGCAGGCCGAGACCTGGGAGTTCACATGGGACTCCCAGGCGCGTGACTACGTGAGCGTCAACATTCATCCGCGCTCCATCGCCGGGTCGTTGTCGCTGGCGCAGGACGCGGGATGGTCCGCCGCCAAGGCCGGCATGCGCCGGATCAACATGGACCGTGCCGCCCGCAAGTCCCGCGCCCGCCGTGGCGCGGTCGCCGCGCCGGAGAAGGCGCGGCCGTCGGCGCTGTGAGGGGGACGACCCGGCCACCCTTACGAGAGACCCGTCAACACCTGGGAGGTTTACATGAAAAATCTGGTTCTCGGGCACATCTGCCTGGTCTTCGCGCTTTTTGCGCCGAACGCGGCGCTGGCGTACATCGGGCCCGGCGCCGGGTTGAGCGCCATCGGCGCGCTCGTCGCCGCCATCGGTGCCGTGGTTCTCCTGGTCGTCGGCTTCGTCTGGTACCCGGTGAAGCGCTTGCTGCGCAACCGGAAGGCGAAGGCCAACTGACCGAACCCGGGCGGCACGGCTCGGGATGGGCTTGTCACGGTCGCGCCAACCGATGGCCCCGCGCCAAGTCGTAGGGTGCGCTCGACGGCCGCGAAAGGCCGGCAGCGCACCGTATCATCCTCCAGGCGGTGCGCTGCGCCCCCCCCTTTTCCAGAGGGGAAACGGCGAACGCCAAAATCCGGCCCTCCGCGAAAGTGAAGTGGGCCGGGGCGCGAGCGCACCCTACGGGATGGAGCGGCCGGTCGGGATCGGACGCCGCTCGTATTACCGCATCAACAGGGCGGACGGACCATGCTCATACTCTCCCTCATGACCGCGCTATCCATCGCCGCCTTTCTGATGGTCTTTCAGTGGATCGGCGTGGTCCCGGTCGCCAAGACGGCGCTGGTCACGGTCCGCGCGGCGACCGTGACCATGCGCGACCCCGCGCTCGATGATCTGGCGCGCGAGCAGGCCGTGCAGGCGGCGGCCCTGCGGCTCATCGTCGCCACGGGGTCGCTGATTGTGCGGAGCGCCGTGGCCCTGGTGGCCGCCTGTATCCCCATCCTGGCCGCCGACTGGGCCGGGATCGCGCCCATGGCGGTCACGATCGCCTTTCTGGAACGCTGGGAAGTCATCCTCGTGGCCGCCCTGGCGACGACCGTCGTCTTTGCCCTGGGGCTCGTCTCATGGTTGCGCTGAACGCCTACTCGCCGCTGGACCGCTTCGTTCACCGGGTCGCCTTCGCCAGTCCGGGGATCCAGTTGGCCGCGTCGGACATGGAGGACACGCTTTTTGGCCGCGATGTCGCGCCGGTCACGATGGGCGCGCCCATCTTCGTGACCTCCCTGCCGCGCGCCGGGACGACCATCCTGCTGACCGCCCTGAGCGCGGTCCCCGGGCTGGCCACGCACCTGTACCGGGATATGCCGTTCGTGATGGCGCCGTTGCTCTGGTCCCGCCTCAGCGGGCGGTTCCGCAAGCAGGCGACGCCGCAAGAACGCGCCCACGGTGACGGCATCGCCATCGGCTATGACAGCCCCGAAGCCTTCGAGGAGGTGATCTGGCGGGCCTTCTGGCCGGACCATTTTGACGCGGACGGGATCGACCTCTGGACAGCGACCGACGTCAGGGCCGAGGCCCGCGACTTCATGGCCAGGCACTTTCGCAAGGTGGTGGCCCTGCGGTGTCGCGGCGAGACGCGCGCGGGCCGCTATATCTCCAAGAACAACGGCAACATCGCCCGCCTTGGCCTGCTGCCCACCCTGTTCCCCGAGGCCACGATCCTTGTTCCCGTCCGGCATCCGCTGGATCACGCGGCGTCCCTGCACCGACAGCACGCGAACTTCCTGAAGCGTCACGCGGAGGATCCGTTCACCCGGCGCTATATGGCCGATATCGGGCACTATGAGTTTGGCCGGCTGCACCGCCCCATTCGGTTCGAGGGTTTGGCGCCCCTGCTTGAGGGCCTGGCGCCCAGTGATCTCGACTACTGGCTGGCCTACTGGATCGCCGCCTTTGAGCACGTCCGCGCGCACCGGGCCCGGGTCCACCTGATCGCCTTCGAGGACCTGGGCCGACGGGGTCCAGAGGTCGCGGCCACGCTGTGTGCGCGCCTCGACCTCGATCCCGCCCACGCGCCGGCGATTGGCGCGCATTTCCGCCCTGTTCCGCCGCCCGCGCCCACGGTCCTGGCGCATCGGAGCGCCCTGCGCGACCGCGCGGAGGCGCTGTACGGCAGCCTCTGTGCTGACACGATCCGCGGCACGTGATGGGGCGCGTGAGTCCAGGAGGAAGATTTAAGCAAGACGTAGGGCGCGCTCGCGTCCCACCCCAGACTCGATGGGGAAACGTTGGGACGCAGCGCACCGTTCAACCTTCGAGTGGTGCGCTGCCGGCTGCTCTTGCAGCCATCGAGCGCACCCTACGCGGTGACCACGTGGCGACGCAAGAGAGTCATGGCCGAATGCCGCTCATGTAAGAAAGTAACTGGACCAGCGAAGGCTGTGAACAGGCGAGGAGGTGTCATGGGTATCGAAAGAACTGTCTTTTTCACATCTTCCGTCGGACTCACCGCCGCGTTGGCCTTCTCGTACGGGGCATACATCGGGTATTACGAGGTTTGGCCGTACCCCGTGGTCAAGGAAATGAAGAATATCACGGAGTCATTGATACTCCACGGCGATCTTGTTCCTCTCAACCGCCGCCATGAAGCCCCCGCCGACGCGCCACGGGAGGACTTCACCGTGCACCAGGCCGACGCGCGGGAGCCTGGATACTACGCCGTGCTGGGATGGAACGACCGCACCGAGAGCTATGCCGTCTGGCTGTATGAGTCCGACGGCGACCAGCTTCATCTGTGGTCGATCGACTACGCGGGCATCGATCCGGATGGGCCCCGGCATGGGTCCGATGCTCCGCACGGCTTCCACGTGCTCCGGGATGGCTCGGTCGTCGTCGGGTTCGACAACGGCGATGTCATGGCGCGGCTCGATACCTGCGGCCAACCGACATGGACCAGGACGGGCTTCTTCCATCACGCCATCACGCAGGCCCCGGACGGCCACCTATGGACCTGGTATGCCGAGGATCACGCCTACGGGCATTATCAGTACATTGTCAAAATCGATGCGTGGTCGGGCGAGACACTGGAGAGCATCGGCCTGGTCGAGGATATCATCGGACACAGCGCGACCCAGCGGGACATCTTCGGCATTCCCCGCACCTTCGACTTCCGCTGGTTCCACGACGACCCGCCGTCGAAGGCCGACGATCTCTTCCATCCGAATGATGTCGACGAGTTGTCCGAGGAGGTCGCCGCGGTCTTTCCCATGTTTGAAAGCGGCGATCTGATCCTGAGCTTCCGGAACCTGCACCTGGTCACCGTGATCGACCGGGAGACGCACGAGATCAAGTGGTGGCGCCGCGGCCCCTGGATCTTTCAGCATGATCCCGAGTTCCGGACCGATGGCCTGATTTCCGTGTTCAGCAACAACACGGACAGCCGTGGGAAATCCGAGATCATCACCATCGATCCCCGCACCGACGCCGTGTCGAACCCACTGAACGCCAGCGCGTTCGCGTTCTATACCCGCAGCCGGGGCAAGCATTCCTATCTTCCCAACGGGAACCTGCTGGTGGTGATCCCCGAGGAGGGCCGGGCCGTCGAACTGTCTCCGTCCGGGAAGAGGGTGATCGAGATCAACAATGTCTATCCCGACAACCCGGCCTACAACGACGACATCACCAACGTGAAGTGGTTCGCCCCCACCTATTTCGAACAGGTGCCGGCGTGTCCGCCCCGGGAGGGCATTCCCACGGCCGACGCGCGCTGACCGCCGCTTGGCGGATTGAGTCGGGTTACGTCCGGGAAAGCGTCCGGCGCACCGCGTCGCGCCATCCCGCCAGGCGCGCGTCGCGATCGTCGGCCGACATGGCCGGATCGAACCGGCGATCCCGCCGCCAGCCGGCGGCGAAGCCCTCGGCGTCCGGCCAGACGCCGGCCTTGTGGCCGGCCAGCCAGGCGGCGCCCAGGGCCGTGGTTTCCAGCACCATCGGCCGGTCCACCGGGGCCCCCAGCAGGTCGGCCAGGCGCTGCATGGTCCAGTCGCTGGCCACCATGCCGCCGTCCACCCGCAGCACCGTGTTGGCGCCCTTGGGCCAGTCGTCCCGCATGGCCCGCGACAGGTCGGCGGTCTGGAAACACACCGATTCCAGGGCCGCCCGGGCCAACTCCTTGGGGCCGGTGGCGCGGGTCAGCCCGAACAGGGCACCCCGCGCGTGCGGATCCCAATGGGGTGCCCCGAGCCCGGTGAAGGCCGGCACCAGGATCACGGCCTGGTCCGGGTCGGCCTCGGCGGCCAGTGGTCCCGACTGGTCGGCGCGCTCGATCACGCCCAGGCCGTCGCGCAGCCACTGCACGGCCGCGCCGGCGATGAAGATCGCCCCTTCCAGGGCATAGGTGGTCTCGCCGTTCAGCCGGTAGCCGATGGTCGTCAGCAGGCGGTTCTTGGACGTCACCCGGTCCGGGCCGGTGTTGATCAGCGCGAAGCAACCGGTGCCGTAGGTGGACTTGATCATACCCGGCGCGAAACAGGCCTGGCCGACCACCGCCGCCTGCTGGTCGCCGGCCACCCCCCGGATGGGGATGCCGACGCCGAAGAGGGCCGGGTCGCTGGTGCCGAAGTCGTCGGCGCAGTCCAGGACCTCGGGCAGCAGCGCCCGGGGAACGCGCAAGGCCCGCAGCAGGTCGTCGTCCCAGTGGCCCCGGCCGATGTCGTAGAGCAGGGTGCGCGACGCGTTGGTGGCGTCGGTGACGTGGCGTTGGCCGCCGGTCAGGTTCCAGATCAGCCAGGTATCGACGGTGCCGAAGGCTAGACGGCCGGCCTCGGCGCGCGCCCGGGCGCCGTCCACCGTGTCCAGCAGCCAGGCGATCTTGGTGCCCGAGAAATAGGGGTCGATGACCAGTCCGGTCCGTTCGGTGATCAGCGGGGCGAGGCCGTCGGCGGTGAGTTGAGCGCAGAGGTCGGCGGTGCGCCGGTCCTGCCAGACCAGGGCGCGATGGATGGGCTCGCCCGTCTCCCGGTCCCAGATCAGGGTTGTTTCGCGCTGGTTGGTGATGCCAATCGCGGCGATGTCGCTGGCCGCCAGGCCGGCATCGGCCAGGGCCAGGCGCACGGTGTCCATGGTGGTGTCCCACAGGTCGGCCGGATCATGCTCGACCCAGCCCGACCGTGGGAAATGCTGGGTGAACTCCCGCTGGCCAACACCGGCGATGCCGTAGCGGTCATTGAAGACGATGGCTCGGGTCGAGGTGGTTCCCTGGTCGATGGCCAGGACGTAGCCGCTCATGGTTTTTTCCTCCCTCCCTTTCGTCTATCGCGTTTACACTTTTCCATCTGCGTTGCGCGAAATTTTATTATCCCATCATTGCGAGGAGCTTTGGCTCCGAAGCAATCCAGGGCAAATGACACTCTCTTCCGCCCCGGATTGCTTCGCCCGCATCAAGAGATGCGGGCTCGCAATGACGTGGTTCTGTGCCGAAGACAAAAAAATGTGCGACTCGGATCGCACCCTTTCGGGCGCCGGTCCCGTTCTGGTTTATCCGCTCCGGCGGTCGCGCATCCAGTCCTCCAGGGCGGTGACCTCCGCGTTGCTGAGCCGAAGCCCCAGCTTGGTGCGCCGCCAGAGGACGTCCTCGGCGGTGCGCGCCCATTCGCGAGTCATCAGATGACGCACCTCGGCCTCGTGAAGGTCGGCGCCGAAGCAGCGTCCCAGGTCCTCCGGTGTGTGGGCCTCGCCCAGGATGGCGCGGGCCGTGGTGCCGTAGTGGCGGGCCAGCCGCCACAGCAGCGCGCGCGGCAGATAGGG
>JANQGN010000464.1 GCA_028277295.1 Rhodospira sp. | reverse complement strand
GATCCGTCGTGTCCCGAGGACACTCAGAGCCCGTCCGAAACGTCTCGGGAGCCGCAATATAGTGTGTGCCTGTGCCCGGATCGCATGCTGTATGTGGTGTTTTCCACGGCTGTCCGGATCGACACTCAGAGTGGACACGTGACGCAGCCGGCCGGACCTGACGCGCGGTCCATCAAGATCACCCGAAAAACCGCCGGCAGAACGCCCCCGTTCCTTGCCCGGGGCACCCTTGCCCGGCTCATCGCCACGCCGAATCCTTGATCACGACCCGATGCCCTGGCGCGAGGCCATCCTTGGTTGACGCGTCTTGGCGGGCTTGCTAGCCATCGCCGGCCTGATCCCGCCGACGACCCGGCCGGATCTTGCTGCTTGCGGGGAGAGGGTGATGACGTGCATGCCAGAGACAGGGCCAGGCCATCGGCTCGGTCGCCTCGGCGCCCATGTTCACCAATGGGCGCACTGGTACTATCTGGCGATCGTGGCGCCCGTCATCGTCTTCCTGGCCCTGGCGCGGGCACCGCTTGGGGCGCCGGACGAATGGGCGCATGTCGCGCGTGCCGCCCAGGTGGCCGATGGCGTGATGTTGACGGCGGTGGTGGACGGGATACCGCAAGGGAATGTGCACGAGAACTTGCGGCATCTTCAGCTGATGATCGCGGGTCAGCACAGATTTCAGCCACTTTCGCAGTGGCGCCCCCTCTATGATCACATGCCTTGGGGCGAAACCGCCATACATGGGTTCAACCAGGCCGTCTATTTTCCCATCGCGTACCTCCCCCAGGCGCTCTCCCTGCTCATCGCCGGGTGGGCCGGGTTGGGCATCCTGGACAGCCTGGTGCTGGGCAGTCTTATCACCGGCTTCGCCTGCGTCGGTCTGGGGTTTGCCGCCGTGCGGCTAAGCCCGGTGGCCAAGATTCCGATGGTGGTTCTCCTGTCTCTTCCCATGACACTGTTTCTGTCCGCGTCGTTCAGTTCGGATGGCCTGATGATGGGCCTCGCGGCCCTACTCGCCGCCGCCGTGGCCCGCCTGTGGATGATGGACGACCCCAGGCAGGCATATCCCGTCACCCTGCTCGCGGTGGGGGCGGCCCTGCTGTTGGCCCCGGCCAAGCTGGTGTACACGCCGCCGGCGGCGGCGGCCCTGGCCATCCTGATGTTTCATCCTAGAGCCGATGGACGCTACCGGGTGGCGGTGGGAGGCTCGGCCGCGCTGGTCGCCGTGGTGGCGGCGGGATGGCACATCATCAGCAACGCCGGGGACGCCAACTACGGCCCGGGCGATGCCGCGCGCCAACTGGCGTTCACCCTGGAGAATCCGCTCGCCGTTCTTTCGGCGTTCGCCGTGACCCTCCGCGACTACACCAAGGACTACCTTGAGCATATCGTGGGCGTGCTGGGCTGGCTCGACGGGAAGCTGCAGCCTTGGCTATACGGCACACTGATGACGGTGTTTGGCGTGGCGGTCGCGGGCGAGGTGCTGGGGGCGCGACCCACGCACCGCCTTCCCTGGTGGCTGGCGGCGGGGTTGGTGGGGGCCGTGGCCGTCTGTGTCGGCGGCATCTTCTTCAGCATCTATCTGATCTGGACTCCGCCAGAGACGGCGGCGGTCATTGAAGGCGTGCAGGGACGCTACTTCCTGCCGCTCCTGCCGTTGCTGTTGCTGGTGCTCCTGGCGCTGCCGCGCGTTCCCTCGGCCGGGGGGATCGACGCGGCCCGCGGCCTCCTGCGCCTGTCGGTCGTGGTACCGCTGCCGTTTCTGGTGCAAGGGGCGGTCTACGAAGCGATCCTGCGGCGATACTACTTCTGACGGCAGGCGTGGCGGTTTCCGCCTCTCCGCAGAGACCCCGGCCCCGGGACGCTCCGCCGTGTCCCTATCGGAGTCACACATCTTCATTGGACCTTGCGATCCGCCCTAACTGTTTGATTTAGAGCAGATCCCGAGCGATCTGGCACAGATCGCCCTGGAAGATCGTTTGGGGACGATTTGCTTGAAAAACAAATTGTTAGAGCCCGTCCGGAAAGTCTCGAAAACCGCAATATGTTGTGTGGCGGCGCCCGGATGGCATGCCGCATGTGGTGTTTGCAAGGCTTTCCGGACAGACACTTAGAGCATGCTGGGCGATTCAGAAATCGCGCAACATGCTCTATCTGTACGATGCCAAAACTCACACAGTCATTGCGAGGAGATTTGGCTCCGAAGAAATCCAGGGTAGAGCACATCGTCTTTCACTCTGGATGGCTTCGCCCGCAACAAGAGATGCGGGCTCGCAATGACGGCTCTTTTTTCCGGAGACCCCACCGGCCGCCTCCCCGTACCGACCAAAAAAGACGTGTGCATATGATAGGCCATTTCCTAAGCGTCACGACGCAACGCGAGGCGAGACAGGCCGGCCGGGGCCCGCGTCTTGGGTTTTCCCGTCCCGGGCCGGCACGCGAAAACGGTCGAACGCCAAGCCGGCACGCGCCCGCGCGGTCGGTTTGGCAGGCATGCCCGGTGAGGTACACTGCCCCCACGAAACGCGCTCGAAGATTGATTATGTCGCGCAGGACAAGTTAATCAGAGTGTTTTGGGCCGGCCGACGGACCTCATCGGTTCGCTCGGGGAGAGGCGCACGCAGGATGCCTAAAGTAAGATCCAGTATCGACAATGTAACAAAACTGTCTGATTTCGGGTCATCGAATCGTGGTTTCAATCGTGAAATGGCTCGGGGGCGCACAACTCCTGGCAAAACGGCATACGGCCCATTGGTTGATTGACGGCGCCCCAGGGTTTCGTCATGGTCACATTGCCTGAACGGATGACCATACGATAGGTGTGGTTTTCCGGCCAGCCAAGGCCAGCCTGCGGGATGTTACACGCATGAGCGGACGTAGTCCTCCCATTGGCACTACCATTGGCGTCTCCGCCGAGCCTACCGACCATTCTGAGTCGGCGGGGCGTGATTCCTTGTGGTTCCGGCCACGGTTCACCTTCGGTCAAACCGCACCCCTCATCGAGGGCGGAGAGATGGCTCGATCCATGGGCTGGTCGAGCATCATTCCGCATCTGCATATGGCGCTGGAACCCATCGTCGGCGTGCACTCGGGGCGAACCATCGGCGTCGAGGCGGTGATCGGCAATGCCACGGACCTTGGGTTCGCCTCCGCCCATGACCTGCTGGACTGCGCCGCCGACACCGGGAACCCGGATGATCCGCTCCGGTGCAGTGACCGCCTGGCCGAGGTGGAGATCCAAGCGCACGCCGCCGCGATCGCCCTGTTCGCGCGCATGCCCGACCGGGCCAATGTCAAGCTGTTCCTGAACCTGGATGCCCGCTTGCTGGACCGGGCGGAGGCGATGGTGGATGGTTTGCGCGGCCTGCTGGCGGAGCACGACGTGTCGCCCAGCACGGTGGTTCCCGAAATCTCTGAACGTTTGGCCTTCTGCAACGCCGAGACCCTTTATGATCCCAACGGTGCCGAGCGCCTGGAGGTCGAACGCGTCATGACCGTCCTGCGCGGCCTGTCGGGACGCCTTGCGGTGGCGGATTTCGGCGCCGGGTACGCGAGCCTGCCGCTTCTGCGGGTGGTGCGACCCGATTTCGTCAAGCTGGGTCACTTCTTCATCGCTAATGTGGCCGCCGACCGCGATCGCAAGCTGATGCTGAACGCCCTGGCCAACATCACGCACCTCATGGGTATTCAGATGGTGGCCGGGCGCGTCTCCGGGGTGGAGGACTACCAGATCGTCCGTCATGCGGGGTGTGATTACGTGCAAGGGGACCTTGTCGGCGGCCGTTTTCCGGATCCGAGCCAAATCCCCATGGATCAGGACGCAATTCGCGTCCTCAACCACGCGGATCAGCGCCGGCTCCATAGCGACGCGGCGCTGATCTCCGCAGAGACCCAGCGCACGGAGCCCATTTCCCTGGGGACAAGCATGTCGGCCGTGTTCGAGCGGTTCCGATTTCAGAAGGACCAGAACTTCTTTCCGGTGGTCGACCAAGTGGGCGAACCGGTCGGCATCATTCGCGAATTGGATCTCAAAGAATATACCTACAGCCTGTACGGGAAGGAGTTGTTGAGCAACCGGGCCCTGGGGCGAACCCTGGACGCCTTCGTCGCCTCCTGCCCGGTGGCCGACGTCCACACCAAGGCCGAAAAAATCCTGGAGGTCTTTTCGGCGTCTGATGGCGCCGAGTGCATCCTCATCGTAAATGAACGCAAGTACATCGGCTTCATGTCCGCGAAGTCGTTGCTGCGAGTCATCAATGAAAAGAACCTGGCCCTGGCCCGGGATCAGAACCCGCTCAGCAAGCTTCCTGGCAACAATATGATCAACGAGTATATTGCCGGGTGTATTCTTGACGCGAACTCGACTTATATCATGGTGTACCTGGATTTCGACAACTTTAAGCCATTCAACGATAAGTATGGATACCGGCAGGGCGATCGCGCCATCACCCTGTTCGCCGAGTTGCTGCGCAAACAACTCCCCCAGGGGGACGTGTTCGTCGGTCACGTGGGCGGCGATGACTTCTTTGTCGGCTTGCACGAATTCCGGCATGACCAGGCGGTGGACCTGATCACGTCGATGGTGCGGACCTTCGAGCGCGATGTGGAAAGCTTCTATGATGAGGAAACCCGCCGGCGCGGCTACATCTTCGCCAAGGATCGGGAGGGCGTCGAACGGAAGCTGCCGCTGCTCTCGGCGTCCGCCGCCGTTGTCGAACTCCCGCGCGGACACGGCGTCCGGTCCGCCGACGAGATTTCCGGACTGATCGCCACCCTGAAAAAGGCCGCCAAGACCGCGCCGGACAAGATCGCCTCGGCCTGCTACACTGGCGCCGACAAGCCGGCGACTGGGTAAGCCCCGTCATTGTCGCTGGCGGGAAGATGTCGCCTGGGCAAGGCCACCGATGCACGTATCCGACAAGGCCGAGGATATCGCGGGGGTGGACGACGACGCCGACACCCGCGCCATCCGCGATGGCGTGAGGGCTTTGTGCGCCCGCTTCCCAGGCACTTACTGGCGTGACAAGGATCGGGCGCGGGCCTATCCCGCCGAATTCGTTACCGCGCTGACCGAGGCCGGCTATCTGGCCGCCTTGATACCCGAGACCTATGGCGGCAGTGGTCTCGGCCTGACCCAGGCGATCGCCATCCTGGAGGAGATTCATCGCTCCGGCGGCAACGGGGCCGCATGCCATGCCCAGATGTACACCATGGGCGCCATCCTGCGGCATGGCAGCGAGGACCAGAAGCGGCGCTGGCTTCCCGAGATCGCCGCCGGCCGCCTGCGTCTGCAAGCCTTCGGCGTGACCGAGCCCACCAGCGGCACCGACACCCTGGCCCTGCGCACCACGGCACGGCGGGACGGCGACGCCTATGTGATCACGGGCCAGAAAATCTGGACCTCGCGGGCCGAGCACTCCGACCTGATGCTGCTGCTGGCCCGCACCACGCCGCGCGAGCACGTCGCCCGCAAGGGCGAGGGCCTGTCGGTGTTCGTGGTGGACATGCGCGCCGCCCCCGGCGACCGCCTCACCATCCGCCCCATTCGCACCATGCTTAACCATGCAACCACCGAGGTCTTTCTCGACGGCCTGCGGGTCCCGGCGGATTGTCTGGTTGGCACCGAGGGGCAGGGCTTCCGGGTCATCCTGGACGGCATGAACGCCGAGCGGGTGCTGATCGCCGCCGAGTGCATCGGCGACGCCCGCTGGTTCATCGATCGCGCCCGGACCTACGCATGCGAACGGACGGTGTTCGGCCGGCCCATCGGTCAGAACCAGGGCATCCAGTTCCCCATCGCCGAGGCGTATATCGCCACCGAGGCCGCCGACCTGATGGTCCGCAAGGCGGCACGGCTGTTCGACGCCGGCCGACACATCGGCGCCGAGGCCAACATGGCCAAGCACTTGGCGGCCACCGCCTCGTGGCAGGCGGCCGACATGTGTTTGCAGACACACGGCGGCTTCGGTTTCGCCGAGGACTACGATATCGAGCGCAAGTTCCGCGAAACCCGCCTGTACCAGGTGGCACCGATTTCCACGAACTTGATCCTGTCCTACGTCGCCGAACACGTGCTGGGCTTGCCGCGATCGTTTTGAAGCCGCCGCCGCCGCATGGGATCGTGGCTGGCGAAAGCCCTTCCGCGCGCGATTTTATTACGCAAGGTAAAAAAAGGGCTTGAAAAGGCGACGCCCATGATCGGAAATGACGGGCGATTCACCTTTCGGCGAAGAGGTCTACCCAAGGCGCCCGGGCGCCGAGTCGTTGCCCGCCGCGTCGCCCGCCAAGCCCGGATCAACGTGGGCGGCGGGACAACCCCACCACCCGTTTCCGGGACCGTGGCGGACAGGGGGCCGTTTTGTCGAAACCGGTCACGTTCGCGCCCCTGGCACAAAAAAAAAGCCGGGGGAGCAATAATATGGAACGACCCAGGGAGGAAGACTGTCCATGAACACCGTCAAGACGCCAACCCGTCCCCTCGCGCGCCTGTGCGGCGCCGCCGCCGTGGCCGCGACCCTGGCCATGACCTCGGTCGCCGACCCCGCCGCCGCCGCCGACCGCGTGCGCTGGCAGATGGCCATGGGCTTTCCCTCGACCCTCAAGGCGCTGGCCGATACCGCGCCCTGGATGGCCGAACAGGTCAACACCATGTCCGGCGGCACCATGACCCTGCAGGTCTTCGAGCCCGGTAAGCTGGTCAAGGGCACCGAGATTTTCGACGCCGTGTCACAGGGCAAGATCGACTCTGGCTACGTCTGGGCCGGCTACGAGATCGGCAAGGTTCCGGCGTCCGCCCTGTTCGGGGCCCAGCCGTTCGGGCTCGCGCCGCCAGAGATGGCCGCCTTCATGCTGGAGCGCGGCGGCCAGCAGATGATGGAAGAACTCTACGCTCAGCATAACATCATGCCGCTGTTTTGCGGCACCATCAGCCCCGAGGCCGCCGGCTGGTTCACCTTCCCGCTGGAAAGCCTGGACCAGGTCAGCGGCTTGCGCATCCGCTTCGCCGGGTTGGGCGGCGAGGTGCTGCAGAAGATGGATGCCGAGGTCACCCTTCTGCCGGGCTCCGAGCTGTTCGAGGCCCTGGAAAAGGGCGTGATCGACGCCACCGAATTCTCCCTGCCCACGGTGGATGAGCAGCTTGGTTTCTACAAGGTGGCCAAGTTCTATCACCTGCCGGGCTGGCACCAGCCGTCCACCAACCAGTACCTTTACGTCAACCTCGACAAGTGGAACGGCCTGGACGAAATGCAGCAAACCATCCTGCGCACCGCCTGCACCGCCGGCGTGGCGAAGTCCCTGGCCCGCGCCGAGGGCCTGCAGGGCGGCGTGCTGAACACCTTCACCGAGGAGCATGGCGTCACAGCGGTGCGCCTGCCCGAGGATATCCTGATGGAGCTTCAGGCCAAGACCGACGACGTGATGGCCGAGTTCTCCTCCAAGGACGAGGACTTCGCCCGCATCTGGGGCGCCATGAAGGCCTTCAAGGACGAGCACCAGGCGTGGAAGGAACTGGGCTACCTGCCCAATGACTGGATGACCCGCGTCTCCGGCCAGTAAGCGGACGGCCGCCCGGGGCCTCCCCGAGGCGCCCCGGGAACGCATGGCGCGCCGACCCTCGCCCAGCGCGGGGGCCGGCGCGTCGGTGTGCCGGCATGACCCGCCGGGTCTCGGGGCCAGCCACCGTGGTTGGCGCCCCATCCTTCCCGTTCCTGTCAAGGACCCGTCCCATGAGCGACACGCCTGCCGCCGCCTCTGGGGCTGCCGCGCCGGCCTCCAGGACCAATGCCTCCAGGACCAATGGCGAGGACCTGGACGAGCATGGCCTGCCCAAGGACCGCCTCCTGCCCCGCACCCACATCTCCAACGCCATCGACCGGTTTATCCTGAAGACCGGGCACCTGGCGTCGTGGATCTGGGTGGCGCTGATCGTCGGGATCATCGTCAACGTCACCCTGCGGTACGTGTTTGGCCGCGCCACGGTGTGGCTGGAGGAGCTTCAGCTCTACTTCTACGCCATCGGCTTCATTCTGGGGCTCAGCTACGCCCTCGCCTATGACCGGCATGTGCGCGTGGATGCCCTGGCCGAGCGCTGGTCGGCGCGCACCCGCGCCTGGGTGGAACTGTTCGGCATGGTGTTTCTGCTGTTGCCGTTCTCGGTGGCCATCCTGGTGGAGGCGGTGCCCTACGTGCTGACCGCCGTCCGCTTGAACGAAGGGTCTCCGGCGCCCGGCGGGCTGCCCTACACCTGGATTCTCAAGTCCTTCATCATCTGGGGCTTCGCCTTGATCTTCCTGGCGGCGCTGTCGCGCACCTTGCGCTGCACCGCGTTGCTGTTCGATCGGCCGCGGGCTCTTTGATCCCCGCGCGGCACCCTCACCGAAGACCGGACAACGGGCAAAACGCCTCGTGGGAGAGCCACCGTGTTCGAGTACGAAATCATCGTTATCCTGCTGCTTGTCAGCTTCATGGGCACCATCTTCACCGGCTTCCCGCTGGCCTGGGTGCTGGGAGGCATCTCCTTCGCGTTCCTGGTGCTGAGCCTGATTCTCCTGAACTGGTTCAACATCGACACGTACTTCCTCGACGAATGGAACGACTTCGCCATCATCGTCGACCGCATCTGGGCGCAGATGCAGAACTGGGTGCTGGTCGCCCTGCCCATGT
>JANQGN010000374.1 GCA_028277295.1 Rhodospira sp. | reverse complement strand
CTCATCCTGAGGGAGGGAAACGACCGAAGGATCTCCATCGCGTGCTCCGGTCCTCTCTGAAGGCGCTTCTTAAACGATCGTCCATCCGAGTTCGGAGCCCTGCATGAACTGGTCAGGGTCATCGAGGCGTGGGCTGGCGCGAGGCGGCCGCGTCTCGCGTGGCCATTCACAAGTGTTCTCTCTCTCTCTGACCAAGGCCGGTCATCCCGCGTGCCGGGGGAGGGTGTCGTCTCATCGATACAGCCACCAGACGTCTTCATTCGCTGAAAACACGGGTTTGTAGTGCCGTACGGCGCTGGTGTCGATGACCTGTTGAATTTGGTTGTCGAGCAGGAGTTGGCGTCCGTCATGAAACACAATGGTGACGGCATGGCCGACACCCAGGTTCATGTCCTGGACCGCCGCCAGCCTCAGGGTCTGGTTGGAAAAACCGAGGGCACGCAAGCTCATGAACTTGACGATGCCGTAGTCCTCACAATCCCCCGCCTTGGTAAAGAACTCGCCTGGCGTGGCCCAGTAGTCTTCCTTGCCATAATTGACTGGGTCCGTGATGTACCGCCATGTGTTGGCGAACCGGTTGACCTCCCGGATCTGGCTCATGCGATCCAGGTTTCGGACGCGATCGATCATACGCCGCCATTGCGTGTAGGGACAGCTGTCCTCCTGGCCTGACCGACACGTGGCGTTGCGGCGCTCCTCGGCCCGGTATCGCTCCAGCAAGGTTGTCCACTGGGGAATCGGGCGGAAATTGGTGAACAGCTTCCCGGGCCGTCCGAACAGCGTTTCGTCCGTGGCGAGCGACTCCCCGGCGGTGCCGGCGAGGAATGCAAGCGCGATGGCCAGAACCATCCGATATGCCTTCGACTGGCGCATGTTGATTGAACCTCTTGGCGCCGTGGATTGCCTCTACCGTTTATGGTAACTGTCGGCAGTCATTCCAGCATCCATGGTCCAACGTCGACATCACCCGTCGCGGCGTGTTTAACGTTTGTTACTTGGGGGGGCGAGCCAGATGAACGATGCGCGCGGTCAGGAGGAGACGGCGCTCTCCTCTCAAGAAAAGAGCATCAAGGCAAAGGTCTATTGGCTGTGGGCAGGTCTTCTTGTCGTCATGGGCCTTGGGATCGCCGCCGTGTTCTGGTTCGTGGAAGCCGAAAAGCAGCGCGATATCCAGATTTTGCAATCCCGCCTCAACGTTGTCGCGGATAGCCGGGCGCAAGCCGCGCGAACGTGGCTCGCGCGACAATACAGTGTTTTGGGAGGGCTCGCACGGAATGAATCCCTTCAACTGTATACGGCCGTCCTTCAAGGGGGCGACGACGATCAGGCATCAGACGAGGCCTTGGCGCATGCCACCTATCTGCGCACTCTCCTTCAGGCGACGGCCGCGCGCACGGGGTTCCAGCCGGACGACGACGCTGCTCTTCCCGCCAACGTCAGGGCGACGGGCACAAGCGGCATTGCCCTGGTGGATCCGGGGGGGGAGATCATTGTGGCCACACCGAACATGCCGCCCATACACGGGCGGTTGCGCGCCTTCCTGACCGACCACCCCATGTCCGAGCGCGGCATGACGCGGATGCACGTCGGACCCGATGGCGTGCCCCGTCTTGGCTTGGTCGTCCCTGTCGTCTCGCCCATCGGGGCGGACCTCACGCCCACCGTGATTGCCCGCGTGTTCGGGGTGCGCCCGGTCGGCGACGCCTTCCTGGACTCGCTGATCCAGCCGGGTGAAACCGCCCGAACGGCCGAATCCTATCTGATTCAGCGGGACGGCAACGTGATCCAGTACCTGACGCCGCTGCGGGACGGAAGTCAGCCCCTGGAGAAGGTGTTGGCCGTGAACACCCAGCACCTGATCGACGCCGAGGCGTTGGCGGAACCGGGGCGGTTCCATGCCGGCCGCGACTATGCGGCGGAACCGGCCTTCGCCGTCAGCCGCCCGATCCCGGGCACGGACTGGGTGTTGGTGCATCGGATCGCCCGATCGGAGGCGCTGGCGAAGAGCGCGGCCCGCCGCGCCACCCTGATGACGGTGCTCATCCTGGGTGTGTTGCTCGTGGGCGCCGCCCTGATCGCGGTGTGGCGATACGGAGCCTCGCTGCGAGCCGAGGAGGCGGCGCTACGCTTTCGGGCCTCGTCGGAGCGGTTCGAGGCCCTGTCCGAGTTCCTGGACGTGGTCGCGGATAGCCAGCCGCACCCGTTGTTCGTCACGGGCCCGGACAATACCCTGACCTTCGGGAACGATCACGCCGGCGCCATGATGGGCGTCCCCAAGGCCGAGTTGCCGGGGCGTCCGCTGCTGGCCATGCTGGGGCGGGACCGGGGTGAGGTCTACACCGCGATCAACGGCGCCGTTCTGGAGAGTGGCGGGGCGCGGCGCGAACTCCATGTCTTCAAGGGGGACGACGGCCAGGATGTGACCTGGCGGTCCTACCACTGCCCCTTGACGACGGGCGAGGGGCGGACCCCGGCGGTGCTGACGTCCATCGAGGACTTGACCGAGCTTTTCCGTGAACGGGCGCGCCGCGAGCAGACGACACGGCAGTTGATCGAGACGCTGGTCGGCCTGGTGGACGAACGGGACCCGGACTCGGCCGATCAGTCCCGGCACGTGGCGCGCGTGGCCCGCGCCATCGCGGCCGAAATGGGGCTCGATCCCGTCATGGTCGAGACGACGGGCCAGGCCGCCAGCCTGGTCAACATCGGTAAGATTCGGGTGCCGCGCACCCTGTTGACCAAGCAGGGACGCCTGAGCGATGACGAGATCCAGTTGGTTCGGGAGGCTTTAGACAGCGGCCCGGACATGCTCAAGGGCATTCAGTTCGATGGTCCGGTGTTGGAGACCCTGCGCCAGATCAACGAACGCGTCGACGGCACCGGGCGGCCGCGCGGTTTGACGGGCGACGACATCCTGGACTCCGCGCAGGCGGTGGCCCTGGCGAATACCTTCGTGGCCCTGATCAGTCCCCGGGCCTTCCGCGAAGGGCGCTCCTTCGACGAGGCCGAGGACCTGCTGATGAACGAGGTCGGTCAGCGCTTCGGTCGGCGATGCGTGCTGAGTCTCCTGAACTACCTCAACAACAAGGGTGGGCGGGCGGCCTGGAGCCACATGGCAACCCATGCGGAAACCTGATGCTGGGGACGCCGGTGTCCGACCCATCCATGCCCTCACACGCCGGTCACACCCACACGCGTCCGTCCGGCTCGGGCAGGCGGGATGGGGTGGGACGTGGCCGACCTGACCTGACGGAGTCATCCACGCCATGAACCGTTTGACGAGATGGATCGGGCGCCTTGGGTCGCGGGGTCCGTCAAGCCCTAAAGTGGACCAACCGCGCACCCCGCCCGGGATGAGGATCTATGCGGTGGGGGACATCCACGGTCGCCTTGACTTGCTGGACCGGCTCCATCGGGACATCCGCGCGGACATGGCCGCCCATCCCGGGCGGGAGTTGGTGGTCATCTATCTCGGGGACTACATCGATCGGGGACCGGACGGTCGCGGCGTTCTGGAGGCCCTGAGCGGCGCCGCCGCCCGGGATGCGGTTCTCGGCGCGACAACCGTCCATCTCAGAGGCAATCACGAGCAGGCCATGCTGGATTTCATGGACCATGCCGCCGGCGCGGCCGCCTGGCTCGAATTCGGTGGTGTTCAGACCCTGGCGTCCTATGGGGTCGAGACCCTGCATCCCGACGAGCCGCAGGCCGTGGAGACGATGGCGCGGGCGCTGGCCGCGGCGGTTCCTGGACACCATTTCCGGTTCCTCTGGTCTCTCAAGACCTTTGCGGTTCTCGGCGGGTACATGTTCGTTCACGCCGGCATCCGGCCTGGCGTTCCCCCCGACCGGCAGGCGCTTGAGGACCTGCTGTTCATTCGCGAACCGTTCCTGTCGTACCAGAAGAGGCACCCCCACATGGTGGTTCACGGCCACCATGTCGTGGATCAGCCCGACGTTCGGCCCAATCGGATCGGGATCGACACCGGGGCTTTTGCCACGGGGATGCTGACATGCCTGGTCCTCGACGGCGCCGAACGCGCGCTGATCACGACGTGATCACGATGCGCGCGACCGTGCCCGGGCCGCCATGGCGGCGCGGCGCCTTTACTCAAGCCAACGCCGAATGTCCTCGTCCGGCAGCATATCGATTCCGGGCACGACGTCGATGCCCATGGCTCGCTTCGCGGTGTAGGCCGCTCCAACCCCCGTCAGCGCGAACACGCCCAGGCCGGCCAGAATAGCGATACTGAGCGCGAGCTTGCCGACGCGGGTGTTCAGCCAGCGGTGGGGCTGGCGGCGTTCGCGTCCCAGCAGGACCACGATGTAGTGCCGGCCGAAAGGCGTGGGGATCGACCGCCGGACATCGATGGCATGACGGCCCCACCCACGGGCGCCGAAGGCCAGCTTGATGGCGTCCAACTGAGCGTCCGTGAACGTCGCGTGCAAGGACTCTGGGATACGGGAGAAGAAGGTCTCCGTGAAGGAGTCCGGCGACGACGGGCCATCTTCGTTCGAAAAGGATACCGTATGCATGCGCGCGAGGCTCTCAACAGGTCGCTATCAAGGCCGTGGACGATCGTCCGCTGGGATCGCTCCAGGATGATCACAGGGCGACGGTCCGAACCTGGGAGGCGACAGGTCGTCGGAAAGGACGGTGTCCCGGGAGCGGTATATATACCAGACCGGGCACGGGGTCGCAGCCTTCGGCATGACGGCGAGGCCCAACGCCATTATTGCGGTTTCTGTCCTTGAAAGAGCAGCCGTGTGACCTCTTCCGCGGCGGCCGGCCGTGCGTAAAGAAATCCCTGGTGCCGAGTGCACGCGATGCCCGTAAGCATGCTGGACTGAAGTTCGGTCTCCACGCCCTCGGCAACCACAAGAAGACCCATTCGGTCGGCGAGATCGGCCACCAGTCCCACCAACGTGCTTCCGGGGCCTTCCAGGACCATATCCTGAATGAACGCCCTGTTGATCTTCAGGACCTTCAAGGGAAGCTCCATCATCCGTTTCAGGGAGCTATACCCGGCGCCGAACTCATCGATCGCCACGGTCACGCCCCAAGCGGTGACGCGGCGCAGGGCGTCCTCGACCGCCGACGAGTCCGACATGATGATACTCTCATGCACCTCGAGGGTCAGGGCGGAGGCTGGAAGGCCGCTCGTCTTCAGCGCCTTGTCGATCGAGTCCACGAAGCCGTCGGCCTCGATCTGTCGGCCCGAGACGTTGACCGAAACCGAAAGCGTGTCGGCGCCCTGGCTTCGCCAGGCCACCGCTTGCGCGCACGCCCGGTTTAGAACAAGGCGGCCGATGGCGGGGCCCAAGCCAATGTCCTCGGCGACACCGAGGAACCTGGCCGGCTCGATCAGATCTCCGTCGGGCCCGCGAAGACGCACCAGGGCCTCGATGGAAGAAATGCCCGCGTCGTGCTCGTATACGGGCTGGTATAAAATCTCAAAGGCACTGTTCGCGACGGCCTGGCGTAAGTGTATTTCGAGCTTGATTCGATCTTGGGCGGCCCTCCTCATACTGTCGTCAAAGAAGATACGGCTATTTCTGCCTTTTCTCTTGGCAACGTATAACGCCATGTCCGCATGGTGCAGGAGCGTCTCGGCGTCTGTTCCGTCCTTTGGCCAGCAGGCGATGCCAATGGAACAGCCGGCGTAGACGGTTTGGCCATCGAAAAGATCGATGGGACGGATGAAGGCGCCCAGCATGCGGTCCGCCACGCGGGCGACGTCGGCCAGCGGTCCCGACTCCGACAAGACGACGGCGAACTCGTCGCCGCCGACGCGCCCCAGTGTGTCCGAGTCGCGGATGCAGTGTCGAATGCGGGCGGCTGCCTCGCACAAGACCTGGTCCCCGGCGCGGTGGCCGTATGTGTCGTTGGTGTCCTTGAAGCGGTCCATGTCGATGAACAAGACCGCCACCTCGGCACGATGCCGAGTCGCGTGTCGAATCGCCATGTCGATCCTGTCCAGCAACAAGCGCCTGTTCGGAAGGTGGGTCAGGGGGTCAACAGATGAGTCGACGTCGTTGGCACCATTCCTGTCGCCGTCCCGCACGAAAACGGCGCAGGCGTAGAGGCTTATGTCATCAATGGCTGTTACTTCGATCCAATGTTCCTGAACCGAGATCTCTCGTCCCGCGCGCGTTCTGTACTGTGCCGCGCAGGATAGTCGATCACGTGAAGGCTCGTCCGCGCCGTCCCGGTGCGGCCCTGGCATGACTGGTGCTGCTCGGAAGCCGGTGATTGGCGTGCCGATTATCTCTTCCAGTGAATAGTCGATGAGTGCGGAGAGATTTTCATTTGAAAATAGTACTTTATGATCAGAATCAACCAAATACATGGCAACAGGAAGGCGGAGCAAGCACTCAATAAGGATGGTCTCCTGTCCCTCACCAAAAATGGCATATTTTTCGCGGGTTTTCAGACTTTGGTTGAGTTCCTTTTTTTTAACTAAGTCCACTTCATTTTCCATTGTCGTATCTCCTTCATTTCTCGGCAATTCACAATTCAGTCCTTCTATGTCGAATTTTTCCTTTTTTTATTGCGAGATCGGTACTGAGGGCCGCCTCGCCGCTCCGGTCCATCGGTCCGACAACAACCACTACAGAAAGAACTTGTCCTGTTGTTTTCCCTAAAAAGGCAACAAAGTCAAACTTGTTTGGCGAAAATGCCACGTACCTTGCGCCCGCTGCGAATCTCATGTATACCCTTGCGAGCGAAACTCCAAGAGATATCGAATGAATATTTCGAGTATCTTCGAAGATGAATCGTAAAGACGGGAGGGGGGCGTTGAGTAATTTTCCAGACACCATTGCGGCCGGTGCGTCGCCTATTCATGAACAAGATACGCGCAAAAAAAGATTTTTATTGCGTCGTCTGCACTTTTTGGTTTTTTACACCGACGCTCTGTTCTTATCAGCCAGTGGGTATTTTTGGTATAACACTCTTTTGACTGATAAAACCCCAGAAATGATTCTCCAGTACACCCTCGCTGTTGTGCTGGCTTTGTTGGCCTACTCGTTTTACGCGTTTTCCAGCAACTTTTATGATTGGCGGCACTTTCGCCAAACGGCGACGCGTCCGTTTGTTGCTTTTCGGGCAACAGTCTTCGCCTTTGGTGGACTGTTGCTTCTATCCTTCCTGTTTAAGGAAACGTCAATCTATTCAAGACTTTGGGGCGGCGCGTGGGTCTCGTCCTTTGTCGCCTACATTCTTGTCAGCCGCGCGGCTCTGACGGCGTACTTGGCGAGCGCGGCGCGGACAGGCGCGTACAGCCGCAGGGCCGTGATTATTGGGGCCGGCGACATTGGCAGGGATGTGGCCCGACACATGCGCAAGTTCGGGGATACCACCATCCAAGTCATCGGATTCCTGGACGATCGGGCGGGCCGTCTTCCGGCTTTTGTTCAGGAGGTGCCGGTCCTGGGCCGCACGGACCAGGCCGAGCGGCTGGTGCGGCATGAGGGTGTGGACCTGGTGATCCTCGCGCTTCCTTGGCATGCGCAGGACCGGGTCACCCAATTGGTGGAGCGGCTCTCGCAGTGGGCGGCGGACATTTACATGGCCCCCGACAGGCTTGGGCTTCGGTACGCGGACAGGCCCGTGTTTCGCCTGGGCGGCATGAACATGCTAAGTCTCAGGGACCGGCCGATCAGCGAGTGGAGCGCGGTCATTAAGCGGATCGAGGACCTGTGCCTCGCCGTGCCCGCGCTGATCGTGCTGTCTCCGCTGATAATGGCTGTCGCAGCGGCCATCAAGATTGAGTCCAGAGGCTCGATGTTCTTTATTCAGAAGCGCTATGGCTTCAATAATGATCTTATCAAGGTGTTCAAGTTTCGATCGATGTACGCCGAGATGTGTGATCAAAACGCCGATCGATTGACGACTCGCGGCGATCCGCGCGTGACGAGAATCGGCCGCATCATCCGCAAGACAAACATCGACGAACTTCCGCAAATCCTGAACGTAATTCGGGGTGATATGTCGATGGTCGGTCCCAGGCCGCACGCCGTTAACGCGAAGGCCGGAGACCAGCTGTATCAATCCGTCGTCGCTGAATACGCGAGCCGGCACCGGGTCAAGCCGGGAATCACCGGGTGGGCACAGTGTAATGGCTGGCGTGGTGAGACCGATACAAAAGAAAAGCTGGTCAAACGCGTTGAATACGACCTCTATTACATTGAGAATTGGAGCGTTTTCCTGGATATTGTAATTCTGTTCAAGACAGTCATGCAGATTGTCAAAGGTGACCGTAATGCCTATTAGAGCAAATCCCGAGCGATCTGGCACAGATCGCTCTGGAAGATATTCTGGGGACGATTTGCTTGAAAAACAGATTGTTAGAGCCCATCCGGAAAGTCTCGGGAACCGCAATATAGTGTGCGCCCGCACCCGAGTAGCATACCGTATATGATGTTCCACAAGGCTTTCCGGACAGGCCCTAGGCTTGATGTTGTCGCCCTGCGGTCCTGGTCGTTCGGGATTAGGGCGTTTTCGACGAGTCAGGTGCCGCCGAAAAGAAACCGTACGTTATCAGCCGGATCCGATCACCGCGACGGGCTTGAGTCGCCCTTCGGCTTCAGCGGCTTCTGCCTGTACGTCCGTGTTTGCGGTTGGCCATTCCAGACGACGGGCTTTTCCAACCATTTCTGGATGAAATTCCAGGCCCCCCGATAGCCATTGTGGGGCAGGGTGCAGGCCGAGCAGTCCTTCCGGGTGATGCCGTTCTTATCGGTGAACACCTCGTAGGGACCAGGGCATTCATAGGCGATCAGCGGGCAGTAACAAAACAGACAATTGAACTCGCCGCGCACGCCTTCATGGCAGGGCAGAAAGGGGCAGTCGTGGTTCGTGAAACCCTTGAAGCCCTCATTGTTGGTTGAGTCCTTGGGCTGCATGGCACTCGGCTTTCAGGTCGGGGCAAGGGGCCGCAACGGGACCAGCGGCCTCGGTGCCTCGGCGTTGAACACGCATGGGACATGGTTGCGCAGGCGACAGGGCTCAACCCCCGTCCCGGCTGATCTCGGGGTGCCGCCATAAAACCGACACCGCCGCCGGGCTGGGCCCGGCGGCGGTTCGATGGGGCTGGCCGATCCAAAGATCTGGCCAATCCGAAGACGCCGACCCGCGTGCGTGATCAGCGGCGGCCGCCGGTGCCGTCCAGCAGTTCCTCTGCCGGCTCCTCGCCGGTGTGGCAGGGCTTCATGGCCGCGTCCATCTCGTGCTCGGAGAGTTGGCCGGTGTTGCTGCCGCACGCGGTCATGGAGGCCATCATGGCGTGATCGGACATTTGCTGGTCGCCGCCGCCACAGGCCATGACCTTGTTGCCGGTCTCCTCGCGACCTCCGCCGGCCTCGTTGTAGGCGCGGATGCCGGCCTCGATCTCCGCCTGCTTCTTGGCGGAGAGCTTCTTCCACTCCTCGGATTCCTTTTCCGTGAGCCCCGCCTCCAGCTTGCGCGAGCGGTCGAAGGCGAACTTCACCTTCTTGATGGTGTGCGGACCCCAGTAGCCAACCTTACCGAGGTTGTAGAACTGACGTTTCATGGCGCTACGCAGGTAGGCCTTCAGGCAGCCCTGTAGGTACTTGCGGCGTACCTTGTCACCCGGCACCCACGGATAGCTGAGGAATGCCTTCTTCATATAGAAGCGCCGGTAGCAGGACATGACCGCGTCCAGCAGTTCACCCCGCTCCATCGACTTGGGCTTCATGATCGGCGTGACGAAGTTGTACTGCGAGAAGTCATGAACTTCGACCTTGTCGCCCATCTCCCTGTACAGATCCGAGAACGGCCAGGGCGTGAACATGGACCAGTTGGCCATGTCCGGGTTCCAGTCCATGCACAGCTTGAAGGTCTCTTCCAGGGTCTCGCGGGTCTCATTTTCCAGGCCGACGATGAACTGGGCCTCGGTGACGATGCCGTTCTCGCGCAGCAGGTCGATGGCCCGCTTGTTCTGGGCCACCGTTGTTTCCTTGTGGAACAGGTCCAGGTTGAGCTGCGCCGCCGCCTCGGTGCCCAACGAGATGTGCACCAGGCCGGCGGAGCGATAGAAGGGCAGCAAGTCCTCGTCGCGTAGCACGTCGGTCACGCGGGTGTTGATGCCCCAAAGGACACCCAGTTTGCGGGCCTTCAACTCCTCACAGAAGGCAATGAAGGCCTTCTTGTTGATGGTCGGCTCCTCGTCGGCGAGGATGAAGAAGTTGACTTTGTGCTCCTTCACCAGGATTTCGATCTCGTCCACCACCTTCTTGGGGTCGCGGACGCGATAGTCACGCCAGAACTTCCATTGAGAGCAGAAGGAGCAGGTGAACGGGCAGCCACGCGCCATGTTGGGGGTGGCCACACGACCGCCGGTCGGAATGTAGATATACTTTTTCCAGTCAAGGATGCTCCAGTCGGCGACGATGTCGTCCACATTGCGGATCGGCCGCTCGGCCTGAGTGGCGATGACCTTCTCGCCCTCGGCATAGGCAATGCCCTTGATCTGACCGCGCGCGCCGGGCCACTCGCCCTGATCCACCGCGCGCACCAGGTTGAACATCACCTCCTCGCCCTCGCCGCGAACAATGGCGTCGATCCATGGCGCCTCGCGCAGCACCTGCTGATACATGAAGGTGCCGTGGATTCCGCCGAGCACGGTGACCGCGTCGGGGAACATCTCCCGGGCGATCTTGAGCACCTCTTCCGCCTTGTAGATGGCGGGGGTGTTGGCGGTGGTGCCGACGATGTCCGGCTTTTCCTTGGCCAGGGCGGCCCGAAGCTGGTCCTCCGTCATGTCATCGGTCATGGCGTCGATAAAGCGGATGTCGGTGTAGCCGCCCTTGGCCTTCAGGTACCCCGCCAGGTAGGCGACCCAGGCCGGCGACCAGTTGCCAGCCACCTCGGCGCCACCTGAATGATAGTTCGGCTGGACAAGCACGATCCGCATGTGCGGCCTCCACGACGTCTGAGAACCCGTCTCCCAAGACCCACGGCCCCGACCTGACGATGCGGGCAAACGATGGTAAGTCTTTGAGAATAGGCAAAATAGGGCGCAAACCTTAGACCCGCACCCGACCGACTGTCAACCACGATTGTCAAGCAAGGTTGTCACTTGGGCGCGGGCGCCGCCTTGGCCGGATTCGTCCACCGATCGTCCGGCGCGGGGTGGGCGCGAGCGGCGGTATCGGTGTCTCGGCCAGGGGACGCGACCGGCCCTGGGTAGCGTCGCGACGGGGCACGGCGCGCGACTCGACCGGCGCGATCGGCCATGCCTTCAACCCAGCCCCTTGCACAGGCCCAACGGGCGGACCGCCGCCAACCGGCGACGGGCCAGCGTGGCCCAAGGTCCGCGCCGTCGTCCGCAGCCGGGCCAGCAAGCGCCGCGCGCGCAGCAGATCGTTGCCCATGCCAAGGCGACGATAGAGGGTGAGGGCCTCGCCGAGGCTGGCGGCGGCCTGGTCGCGCAGCCCCGCCGCCGGCTGGTGCCAGGCCATGGCGGCCAGGGCGCAGGCGCGCGCATGATGAAGCCGCGCCAGCGTGGCGCCTTCGCCGGCCGTGCCAGTGCCGGTGATCCTGTTGTCGGTGATCCCGTCGTCTGAGATCAAGGCATCGACGAGGGTGATGATATCGGCGAACGCCGTCCCATCGTGGGCGGCGATCGCCTCTTCAAGGCGCATCATGGCGATGGCGGCCCACAGCGCGCGGCCGCGGCGCCGGGCGCCGGCCCGGGTCCAGGTCTGGGCGGCGGCCTCCAGGGCCTCGATCGCCGCCAAGCGATCCTTGGCGGCGCCGGTTTCTCGAGCCAGACGACGCAGGGCGGTGGCCGCGCGCACCCGCACCAGGGCCGTGTCCATGGGCAGACGGTTCGGCGTCAGCAAGGCCAACCCGGCCCGATAGGCGTCCAGCCCGGCGCCTAGCGCGGTGCGCGGAGTCTGGTCGTGCGGCGCCGGGGCCCGCAGATGCGCGTCGGCCCAGTCCATGCGGGCCAGGGTGACCAGGTCCGCCGGCCAACGGGTCGCCAGGGTCGCCAGCGCGTCATCCATGGTGTCGGCGGCGGCGCGCAGGCCGGCTGGATCGTGGTTGCGGTCGGCGACGAAGGCGCGCAGGCGGCCCAGCGCCAACCGATAGGCGGCCGGGACCTCGCCGGCGAACAGCGCGCCGGAAAGCGGGTGGACAAGGGTCTCGGCCGACGACAGGACCGCGCGCAGGCGACACTCCCATGTGTGTCGGGTGGAGTCGGCCAGGGGGCCAGTGGCCACCAACACCGTGGCGTGAAGCAGGGACACGGCTGCCTTGGGCATGTCCACCGGGAGCGCCACCACCGACCATGGATGTGGGCGCCCCACGAAGGGATCGAGCGGCGGTCTCTGGCCGAGCACCGCGAGTCTCATTGCGCTGCCGGCCCGCTGGCCCCAGATCAGAACGTCCGCGTCGGCGTGCCGTAACCACGTCCGGCCCCGCCGCGTGGCGTGGTGTAGCAACGTCACCAGTCCCGCGCCGCCGCGAGGACCAGCCGACGGGCTGCCTGGCACCGCCCGCACCCGCACGCCTGGACAGCGGCGCAACGCGACCAGCACCGCCTCGGCCGCCTCGCTGCCGTCGGCGCCGTTCACGCCGTCCAGCGGACAGACCAAGACCGAGATCGGCGCCAGGCGTGACCCCAGGAAGCGTTCCATGTGCAACGTTCACTCTCGGGACTCAGGAGGGCGAAAGGGATCGATGCCGTGACTCGTCAGTCGGTCCCTTCCGCAATTCAAATCTGTGAGCCTTAAGGAACCGTATCAACGGGAGGCGCGCGTTCCATGCCATCTGCGGTGGGTGCATGGCTCTTGCCGGTTTTTCTTGCGATCCACGCATGGCGACGCGGACTATGATGAAGAATCAGCGACCGACCGGTTTACGGTGCGGTCGCGAACAGGCATCATGCCGTCCCGTCCGGGCGGTTTCGCGGCCCGCCGTCGCGTTCCAGGGAGATGATCATGAGGCAGTCCGTGCGGCGCATCGTGCCCCATGCGCGCGAGCGTATCTTCGACCTGGTGGCCGACGTGGAGAGCTATCCCG
>JANQGN010000416.1 GCA_028277295.1 Rhodospira sp. | reverse complement strand
AGTTCGGCGCGGATCAGGGTCATGGCTTCCGCCATGCTGGGGGCGGAGTAGCATTTCAACCGCATGGACGGGCGGTTCCCCTCTTTGCCGGTCAGGCGTTTGCCGGTCAGGCGTTTGCCGGTCAGGCGTGTGCCGATCGGGATGGCCCGCGCGGTTCGGGGCCGTTTGCTGAAATCACAGGAGCCGTGGGCAGGTGACCGGACCCCTCCCTCACTCTCTCCATCTTAGACGGGCTCTATTAACTCTGTCCTAACGGTCGTGTAACGCCAAAAGCCTTGGCGCGCCGCAATATGTAGTGTGCCTGTGCCCGACTCGCATGCCCTATGTGGTGTTTTGCAAGGCTTTCCGGACAGACACTCAGATCTGCCCCAGGGTCTTGATGCGCGCCTTGGCATGGATTTCGTTTTGCGACATGACCACGGTGGTGGGTCGGAACCGTTCGATGATCGAGCGCACGTAGGGCCGCACCCCGGGACTGGTGAGCAACACCGGCGACTCCCCTTGCATGGCGAAGCGCTCGAAGGTCTGGCGCACCGTCAGGATGAATTCCTGCAACTGTGACGGCGGCATGGACAGCTGCCGCTCCTCTCCCTGACCCACCAGGGCCTGCGCGAATGCCTGTTCCCACTGAGCCGACAGGGTCACCAGCGACACGATACCCTCGGGGTTGACGTTGGCGTCGCAGAGCTGGCGTGCCAGGCGTGTGCGCACGTGCTCGGTGATCAGCAGGATATTGCGGGTGGAGGAGGTCGCCTCGCTGATGCCTTCCAGGATGGTGGGCAGGTCGCGGATGGAAATGCGCTCGGCCAAGAGGTTCTGCAGCACCCGCTGGACGCCGTTCAACGAGATCTGGCCGGGGATCAGGTCGGCGATCAGCTTCTGCTGCTCCTTCTCCAACTCGTCCAGCAGCTTCTGAGTCTCGGCGAAGGACAGCAACTCGGCCATGTGATCCTTGACCAGCTCGGTCAGGTGGGTCGTGATCACCGTCGGCGGATCGACGACCGTGTAGCCACGGAACATGGCCTCCTCGCGGTTGGCCGGGTCGCACCACACCGCCGGCAGACCGAACGTGGGTTCGGTGGTCTTTTCGCCGGGCAGGGTGATGTCCTCGCCACGGGGGTCCATGACCAGCAGCATGTTGGGGCGCAGGTCGCCGCGCCCCGCCTCAACCTCCTTGATGTAAAGCACGTAGCTGTTGGCGCCCAGTTGCATGTTGTCCTGGATGCGCACCGAGGGCATGACGAAGCCCATTTCCATGGCCAGGGCGCGGCGGAGCGCCTTGATCTGATCGGTCAGCCGGGTGCTGGCGCCGCCGTTGATCAGCGACAGGAGGCCGTAGCCCAGTTCCAGCCGCACCAGATCGATTCGCAAGGCGGTCGAGATGGGCTCCTCGGCCACCTGGGCCACGGGCTCGGCGGGGGCGGTCTCGGCGGCCACGCGGGCGGCGGCGCGGGCCTTGCGGTCCAGCAGGAAGGCGGCGGACCCAGCGCCCACACCCAGCATCATGAAGGGCAGGAACGGGGTGCCCGGCAACAGCGCCAGGGCCACGGCGAGTCCGGCGCTCATGCCCAGGGCGCGCGGGTAGGCGCTGAACTGTTCGACCAGCGTGGACTCGGCGCTGTCCTTCAGTCCACCCTTGGCCACCATGATACCAGCGGCCACGGAGACGATGAGCGCCGGGATCTGGGTGATCAGGCCATCGCCCACGGTCAGGCGGGTGTAGACGTCGGCGGCCTCGGAAAAGGACAAGCCACTCTGGACCATGCCGATGATCATGCCGCCGACGATGTTGATCACGGTGATCAGGATGCCGGCGATGGCATCGCCGCGCACAAACTTGGAGGCGCCGTCCATGGCGCCGAAGAAATCGGCCTCCTTCTGCATGTCCTCGCGCCGCGTCCGGGCCTCGGCCTCGTCGATCAGGCCGGTGGACAGGTCGGCGTCGATGGCCATCTGCTTGCCGGGCATGGCGTCCAGGGTGAACCGCGCCGAGACCTCGGCGATGCGCGTCGCACCCTTGGTGATGACCATGAAATTGACCAGCACCAGGATGGCGAACACGATCACGCCGATGATGAAGTTGCCGCCCATGATGAAGCCACCGAAGGCCTCGATCACCTGCCCGGCGGCATCGGTGCCCTCGTGGCCATTGGCCAGGATCAGCCGGGTCGAGGCAAGGTTCAGGGCCAGGCGCAGCAGGGTGGCGATCAGCAGCACCATCGGGAAGGAGTTGAACTCCATCGACCGGCGCACGTAGATCACCGTCATCAGCACCAGCGTCGAAAAGGTCAGCGACAACGCCAGCATGATATCCAGCAGCCAGGGCGGCATGGGCAGGATGAGCACCACCAGGATGGCGATCACGCCCAGGGCCAGCCCCAGTTCGCCGTTGCGCAGGGTGTCATTGAGGCGCTGCCACAGGCCGGCCAGATCGGGACCGCCGCCACCGCCGCCACCGGTGGCGCCGGCACCGGTGGTCGCTGGTTCGCGCCCACGGCCGTCACCCGGTCCGCCGCTGGTGGCCACGGCCTGGCGCCGTCCTCCGCTGTCGTCGGCCATCGTTGCCGGCTCTCCTTGTCCTCAGGCGCGGACCTTCGATTGTCCGAGGGGGCCCGCCCGCTTTGCCTCTGGTCTACTCCACCCGGCTCACCGCGTCGGCGCCGCCGCTGCCGGGGGGCGGCACGGCAATGCCCTCGTCGGTGTATTGACGCAGCTTGTTGCGCAGCGTTCGTATGGAAATCCCCAGGATGGTCGCCGCATGGGTGCGGTTGCCCAGACAGTGACGCAGGGTGTCGATGATCAGGTCACGCTCGACGGAGGCCACGGTGCGTCCCACGAGCGCGCTGGTGTCGGCGCCCTGGCCGGCCACCCTGTCGCCTGCCCCGACCCCGGCCGCGCCCGCGAGACCGCTGGCCTGGGCGCCGGTCAGGGCGGGGACGCCGTCGCCGCTGACGGCGCCGGGGCCGGTGGCCTCGTCGCCGGTGATGAGGATGGCCTCCGGCCCGATCTCGGCGCCGCTGGCCAGCAGGACGGCGCGATGCACGGTGTTTTCCAGTTCGCGGACGTTGCCCGGCCAGCCATGGGCGGCCAGACGCGCCAGGGCGGCCTGGGACACCGGGCGCTCCGGCAGGCTGTTGGCCTCCGCGTACTTGCGCGCGAAGTGACCGGCCAGCAGGGGCAGGTCGCGCGGCCGCTCGCGCAGGGGCGGCAAGGCCAGTGTGATCACGTTGAGGCGGAACAGAAGGTCCTCGCGGAAGCGCCCGGCAGCCACCTCGGCGCGCAGGTTGCG
>JANQGN010000353.1 GCA_028277295.1 Rhodospira sp. | reverse complement strand
AGGGCGATGCGGAGGGACAGGTCGGCCATGAGCGCGCCTCGGAAGGGGGATCAGGCCCCGCGTTGCGCCCTGGCCGCGCGCAGGGCCTCGGCTTCCGCGTCCAGATGGTCGAGGGCCAGGCGGAATGCCTCGGCGTAGCGGTCCAGGGGCAGGGCATCGAAGACCGGGGCCGGGAAGGACCCGGGGAAGACGCGCATCAAGACCCCCCAGGCTTCGGTGGTGGTGTCGGGCAGGGCGCCGGCGGCGCGAAAAAACCCACCACCTCGGCGGCGAGCGTCAAGGTATCGAAGGGCGTCAGCGCGTCCAGTTGCGCCGCCACCACATGCGGCGAGGCGATGCGCGGAACCAGGGTGAGCACGGTGTCGGTGTCCACCTCCTCCAGGCGCGACAGCTTGAGGCCACGCAGGTCCCCGGCGCAGGGCGGGCGCAGGGTCAGGGTGTCCAGGGTCTTGTCGCCATAGGGAATGGGCGTGGTCAGGGTGACGGTCCTCGAGGCCGGGCTCATGGGCGGGGTTTCCTTTTCAGAACGTTTGGCCGTCAGAACGTTTGGCCGATGGCCGCGCGGATGGCCGCGCGGCGGTCCACGCCGCCGACCACCTCGATCCCCTGGATGAGGTCCAGTTCGATCAGTGTTTCGCTGTTGGCGACGTAGCTGTAGTAGGCGAGCGGCATCTCCACCTTCATCTTGGCGCGGTCGCCCTTCTTGGCCTCGCCCATCTCCAGGACTTGCCAGCGACCGCGCGCGCTGATCTCGATGGCGTCCACGCTGCCGTCGTCCGCGAGCGCGGCGCCCAGGAAACGGGTGTTGAGGGCGGCCACCCCGAAGACGCCCCAGGATCGCAGGACGTCCTTTTCGAACTCGGCCAGGGTGAACGACAGGCTCAGGGCTTCCTGACCCAGGTCCAGGGAGACCGGCCCGCTCATGCCGCCGGCCTGGTAGTCGTCCATCTTGCGGGACAGCTTGGGCAGGGTCAGGGTTTCGACCAGGCCATGCGCGGGACGGCCCTCGATCACCAGGGAAAAGTCATGCAAGACGCGGGGGATCATCGGCTCATCTCCTTAGTGTCTGTCCGGAAAGCCTTGCAAAACACCCCATACGGCATGCGATCCGGGCACAGGCACACACTATATTGCGGTTTTCGAGACTTTCCGGACGGGTCCTTACGCGGCGACCATGGCGGAAAAGTCCATCAGGTAGTCGTCGGTGATGGTCTGGTGCAGGATGAGGTTTTCCAGGGGCGGAACCGGTGTGAAGTCGTAGGAGACGATGGCGATACCGGCGTAGAGCTTTTCCTTGCTGTTCTTGGACGGGTCGAACCAGGCCTTCCCGCCAAGGATGTAGCCCAGCGCGGCCAGATCCCGCAGCTTGGCATTGATCCCGTCGATGATGTCGCGGATCAGCGTCGGGTGCATGGGCTTGTCCACGGCCCAGAACATGCCCTCCGCCATGGTGTCGGCGATCACCTGGGCGGTGCGGGTGTAGTTCTCGAAGGCGAAGGCGGTGTCCGCCGAGCAGGTGCGGGAGCCCCAGAAGCGATAGCCCTTCTGGTTGATGAGGGTCGTCACCTCGTGGCTGTTGAGGTAGTCGGTGTCCGACGCGGTGGATTGCAGGGTCCAGAACACGTCCGCCGACAGGCCGGAGACCCCATTGACGGCCATGTTCGACAGGGTTTTGTGCCAGCCCACCTGGTGGTCGATTTTCGCCCGCAGGCCCAGGGCGCGGGCCGTCGCGTGGGCGGTTCTGGTGCTGTTGGTCGTGGTGTCCCATGCGGTGAAGTCGGGCCAGAGGGTCATGATTTCCCGCTGGCCGAAGTT
>JANQGN010000205.1 GCA_028277295.1 Rhodospira sp. | reverse complement strand
GTGCCTCAGTGTGTCTTGCCGTGCTCCGTACGGGGTCCCATGGCGGCCACGCCCTGAACGGTGACCGTCACCTCCACCGTGCCGGCGGTCTCGAAGGTCAGGGACAGGGGGAAGGTCGCGCCGTCCTGGAGCGGTTCGTCGAGACCGATGAACATGATATGCAGGCCGCCCGGTTGTAAATGGGTCACGGCGTCGCCCGGGACCTCGATGGCGTCGATCTTGCGCATGCGCATGATGTCGCCGTCCTTGATGTGGGTGTGCAGTTCCACCACGTCGGAGACATCGGCGGCGGCCGAGACCAGCCGGTCCGTGGTGCCCGCGTTGGTGATGGTCATGAAGGCGGCGCCGGCCTGGGCCATGCCGGCCGAGGCCCTTGCCCACGGCTCGCCGATGGTCAGGGCGCCCAGGACGACGTCGTCAGCGTGGGCCGGTGTCAGCGTGGCGGCGGACATGGTCACGGCGAAGAGGGCGGCGGTCGCGGTCGGTCTGAGAGACATGGACGCGGCTCCTGCGGCGAGCGTGGAGAGTGTCGGCCTGGCCGGGGTGGGACGTGGTCCGGCACGCGATGGTGTGACCATGCCCGCTCGGCGCTACGGGTGCAAGATGATCACCGACGCCCGCGATGTCATGATGTTGCAGTGCGATGCTCCCTGGACCCGGCAGAAGAATCGAGGCACACTTCGTGACGATGAGCGTTTCGCCTCGGAAACTAATGTCCCGTGGTCAGGCGGTGACCACTCGTATGATGGTGCGTGGCCGCCATGCCGCCGCCCTGTGCACGCTTCTGGCGATGGACGTGAGCGGGGGGCAGAGTCCTGGTGGGCCGGATGAGATGTCCGAGGGCGAGGCCGCCGCGCCGTATGCTTCTTGGGTGACGGTGGCCACCGACCATGCCGGTGCGCCCGTGCTGCTCTTGTCTTCCCTGGCCGCGCATACCCGCGCCCTGATGGCCGATCCCCGCGCCGCCCTGTTGTTGGTGAACGACCCGACGGCTGGGGCCGTCAATCCTCAGGAGGATGACCGCGTGACCCTTATGGGCCGGCTCGACAGCGACCCCGATCCGCATTTGCGCGTTCGTTTCCTGGCGCGCCATCCTTACGCGAGGCGCTATGCCGGCTTCTCGGATTTTCGGGTCTGGCGGATGACGGTGGCGCGGGCGCATCGCGTGTCCGGATTCGGAGCCGCCGCCTGGTGCGATGATCCGGCGGTGATGATGGTTGACCCGGCCCTGGCCGAAACCCTCTCGACGGAGGAGCCGGCGCTGCTGGCGCGCCTGGCCGAGGGCCATCCGGATCTGGCCGGACGCATTGCCTGGCGGTGCCTGGGGCTGGCGGGGAAGGGGTGGCGTCTGGTGGCGGTGGATGCCGACGGCGTCGATCTGGATCCCGGGTCTGATGAAGAGACGGCGGGGGCGCGGGCGCGCGTCACCCGGGTTGGGTTTCCGCGGCCGGTGACCGATCCCGCCGCCGTGCTTCCGGCCGCCTTGGCCCTGGCCGACGGGGTCGCGGCGTGAGCGTGACGTGGCGGTCCGGGTCGTTGGGCAGGCGGTGGGCATGGCCGCCGTCCGGGGCGCCTACCCACGCCGTCGGCCGGGGCGACGGCCGTCCGCGGTCGGCATCTGTTGTCGGCCGTCGTCAGTCCCATTACCCTGTTCCTAGTTTGATACCAATTCGCATGTTTTCGTGTTGTCGGACGTGCGTGTCCGTGCTGCCAACGGGAGGAGTCTGTTCATGAGTAATGCACCGACCAAGAATGCCAAGCTGCTGGCCTGGGTGGACGAAATCGCCCAGTTGACCAAACCCGACGCCATTTATTGGTGTGACGGCAGCCAGGACGAGTATGACCGCCTGTGCCAGCTCCTGGTGGACGGCGGCTCCTATATCCGCCTGAACCCGGAAAAGCGGGTCAACAGCTTCCTCTGCCGCTCTGACCCCGCCGACGTGGCCCGCGTGGAAAACCGCACCTTCATCTGCTCGGAAAAGCAGGAGGACGCCGGTCCCACCAACAACTGGGTCGCACCGGCGGAGATGCGGGCCACCCTGAATGGCCTGTTCGACGGCTGCATGCGCGGGCGCACCCTTTACGTGATCCCGTTCTCCATGGGCCCGCTGGGCTCGGACATCTCCGAGATCGGTGTCGAGATTTCCGATTCCGCCTACGTGGTCACCAACATGCGCATCATGACGCGCATGGGCCAGGCGGCGCTGGATGTGCTGGGCGACGATGGCGACTTCGTGCCGTGCGTGCACTCGGTGGGCATGCCGCTGGTGGACGGGGCGAAGGATGTGCCCTGGCCCTGCAACGCCGACAACAAGTACATCGTGCACTACCCGGAGACCCGCGAGATCTGGTCCTTCGGCTCTGGCTACGGCGGCAATGCGCTGTTGGGCAAGAAGTGCTTCGCGCTGCGTATCGCGTCGGTGAAGGCGCGCGACGAGGGCTGGCTGGCCGAGCACATGCTGATCCTGGGCGTGAAGAGCCCGGACGGCCAGAAGACCTATGTCTGCGGCGCCTTCCCCAGTGCCTGCGGTAAGACCAACTTCGCCATGCTGATCCCGCCCAAGGGCTACGAGGGTTGGGAGGTCACCACCGTCGGCGACGACATCGCCTGGATCAAGCCGGGCCCCGACGGCACCTTGCGCGCGATCAACCCGGAGTACGGCTTCTTCGGGGTGGCGCCGGGCACCTCCATGAAGTCCAATCCCAACGCCATGCTGTCGCTGAAGGCCAACTGCATCTTCACCAATGTGGCGATGACCGATGACGGCGACGTCTGGTGGGAGGGCATGACCGATGATGAACCGGCCCACCTGATCGACTGGAAAGGTCAGGACTGGACCCCGGGTTGCGGCCGCCCGGCGGCGCATCCCAACGCCCGCTTCACCGCGCCGCTCGGCCAGTGTCCGTCCTTGGACGATGCCTGGGAGGATCCGGCCGGCGTGCCCATCGAGGCATTCCTGTTCGGCGGCCGCGTGGCCTCCAACTTCCCGCTGGTGTTCGAGGCCAAGGACTTCACCCACGGCGTCTACCTGGCGGCTACCATGGGCTCCGAACTGACCGCCGCCGCCGAGGGCAAGCCCGGCGACCTGCGCCGCGACCCCTTCGCCATGCTGCCGTTCTGTGGCTACAACATGGCGGACTACTGGAAGCATTGGCTGGACATGGGCCACAAGATGGCCGGCGCCCTGCCGCACATCTACCGCGTCAACTGGTTCCGCAAGGACGAGAACGGCAAGTTCATCTGGCCGGGCTTCGGTGACAACATGCGCGCCCTGGAGTGGGTCGTGAACCGGGTCCGCGGCCACTCCCACGCGGTGGAAAGCCCGCTGGGCAATGTGCCGGCCTACAGCGACATGAACTGGAACGGCCTGCCGTTCGACGAGGCGCTGTACAACCGCATCATGAGCGTCGAGAAGGACAAGGCGATGCGGGAGGTGGCCACCCAGTCCGAACTGTTCGATAAGTTCGGCGACCGCCTGCCCAAGGAAATCACCGCCATGCGCGACCTGATGCTGGCCGAACTGGAGCAGGCGCCGGAGGTGTGGGAACTGCCCAAGTCGGCCTAGAGCAGATCGTGACCCATCTGAATCGCCTTGTGTTTCAGATGGGTCACGTGAAACCGCCCTAGGGTCTGCGCGGCGCCTGTCGTTATGGACCCATGCCGTCCATCCGCCTTCTCCAACCTGGGGGAGGCGGAACGGGCGTGCCCGCGCGCTCATTGTCAACAGGCCCTGGAGCATGGTGCGTGATTTATGAGTCACTCACCATGCTCTAACAATTTGTTTTTCAAGCAAATCGTCGTTGCGATCCGTGCCGGATCGCTCGGGATTCGCTCTAAATCAACTATTCGGGGCGAAGTCACGTGATCAATCTGTGACGCGATCTGTAAGCACGATGTGATTCAGATTGATCACGATCCGCCCTATGTCGGGATCTCCTGGATCGCCTGCGCGACCGCCGCGCCGAAGTCGGCCGTCGAGGCGGTGCCGCCCATGTCCGGGGTGCGGATCCCAGCGACAATGGTGGCCGCGATGGCATCGCGCAGGCGCTGGGCGTCGGTGGTGCGGCCCACGTGATCCAGCATCAGCCCCGCGGCCAGCATAAGCGCGACCGGGTTGGCCTTGCCCTGGCCGGCGATGTCGGGCGCCGACCCATGCACGGCCTCGAAGATGGCGGCCTCCGTGCCGATGTTGGCGCCGGGCGCGAAGCCGAGGCCGCCCACCAGACCGGCGATCAGGTCGGACAGGATGTCCCCGAACAGGTTGGTGGTGACGATCACGTCGAATTGCGATGGATCGAGCACCAGTTGCATGGTGCAGGCATCGACAATCCGTTCCTCCAGCGCGATCCGGCCTTCGTACGCCTTGGCGACCGCGCGCGCCTCTTGCAGAAGCACGCCGGTCAGCACCTTCAGGATGTTGGCCTTGTGCACGACGGTGACCGTCCGGCGGTTGTGCGCCACCGCATAGTCAAAGGCATACTGGACGATGCGCCGGCAGGAGGCGCGGGTGTTGAACCCGGTGGCGACGCCCACCGCGCAAGGGTCGTCGCCAATGGGAATCCAGTGTTCCTGGCCGACATAAAGCCCTTCCAGGTTCTCCCGCACCACCACGAGATCGACGTCCGAGAACCGTCCAGGCAGGATGGTGCGGCAGGGGCGCACGTTGGCGTACAGGCTGAACGCTTCGCGCAGGCGCACGTTGACCGATCGGAACCCGGCCCCCACCGGCGTCGTCAATGGTCCCTTGAGGGCCAGCTTGGTGCGGCCGATACTGCCGAGGGTTTCGTCCGGCAGCGGATCGCCCTGGCTCTCGAACGCGCCAAGCCCCGCCGGCCGTTCCTCAAAGGCGAAGGGCTGGCCGAGAGGCTCGAGCACGGCGAGGACCGCCTCCATGATTTCCGAACCAATGCCATCGCCCCGAATCAGCGTCGCGGGAATCTGGGTCATCGACGTCCTTCCTTGTGGTTTCCCCTGCCACCGGCGGCCATGGGGCCAAGGGTCATGATCGTTGACGGCCATGGCCCGTCCGGTGCCCCACGCTGCTCGCCTACGTGAGGCCGAGGCCATGACCAACTCCGTTCGTCCGCGCGCTTCCTTCCGGCCTGACCTGTTCACCCTGATGTGGTACGGGCTGTTCGCGGTTCTGCTGGCGATTCCGGCGGCGGCGCTGGTCGTCGCGGCGCTGGTGGTGGTGGCCAGCGTGCCGGTGATCGTCGCGCTGTTCCCGCTGACCCTGACCCTCGCGGCTTTGGCGCTGGCGGTGCTGTATACGCGGCATCGGCGCGCCCGGGTGCGGGGCCGCCGGGCCGAGGCCGCCGGCGATCACGACCCGCCCTGAAACAGGGCGAAGGGCAGGCCATAGTGCTCGGCCCAGCCCACCCAGGGCACGTCCGTCGGGCCAATGGCGTATTCCACCAGCCGCCAGCCGCCTTCGGACCGGGCGACAAGACCCATCACCCCATCGTCCATCATGCCCATGCGCCATGCCTCGGCCAGTGGGGTGCGCGCCCAGTCGACAGGTTCGCCCCCCGGGCGTTGCGGGATGCCCTGGGCATAGGCCCAATGGCCATCGGTGCGCAGGGTCTCGACCACGAACCGAACCGGTCCGCCCGTGGCGTCCTCGACCACCGGGCGCAAGGCGTCCAGGATGTCCTTGCGGTCCGGGTCTCCGACCTGCGGTGTCCAATAGATATCGTCGCCCGCCCACGCCGGGTCGGGGATCATGGGGTCTGGCACGAAGATCATGGCCACCCAGGCCACCGTCCCCAGTACGAATCCAAGCAGTAGAATCCGCATCGCCGCCATTCCTCCGATCGGGACGTTCGGTCCCTACAAGCTTAGCGTGAGGAAGGCGCAGGGAAAAGATGTTCTGCTTGAGTAACGAATGCGTACAACGGGCATTGGCCAGAAAGCAAGCCGCTCAAAGTCGGTATAATGCCGGCGTCGTGTGATCTTGAACGATGGCTGTCTCTTGCGGGGTGCGCTCGTGCCGCGCCGTGTGAACGGGCAGGGCCGTCGCGTCACAAGCCCATGGCCGAAGAGATGGCCCATACGAGAGCCCGTCCGGAAAGTTTCGGGAGCCTCAATATATTGTGTGCTTGCGCCCGAACGGCATGCCGTATGTGGCGCTTTGAAAGGCTTTCCGGACAGACACTGAGAGCCCGTCCGGAACGTCTCGGGAACCGCACACTAGAGCAAATCCCGAGCGATCTGGCACGGATCGCGACGACGGTGGAGATGGGAGCCGCCAGAAGCGATGGCCCCGCGCGGACGGGGGCGGCCCCTTACGGACCCGCCCCCTTTTTTGACCGTCCGTGCCCATCCGAGACCCCAATGATCTGGTGTCTCGTTGGCCGGGACACGCCCATGCCCGCCGGCGCCGATGCGTCACAGCACATCGGCCAACCGGCGAGGCTGGTTAGCGCTCCACGCACATGGCGATGCCCATGCCGCCGCCGATGCACAGGGTGGCCAGGCCCTTCTTGGCGTCGCGCTTCTGCATCTCATGCAACAGCGAGACCAGGATGCGCGCGCCGGAGGCGCCGATGGGGTGACCCAGGGCGATGGCGCCGCCGTTGACGTTCACCTTGTTGGTGTCCCAGCCCAGTTCCTTGTTCACCGACAGGGCCTGCGCGGCGAAGGCCTCGTTGGCCTCGACAAGGTCCAGGTCCTCATGGGTCCAGCCGGCCCGTTCCAGGGCCTTGCGGCTGGCGGGGATGGGGCCCGTCCCCATGATCTCCGGCTCGACGCCGCAGGTGGCCCAGGAGACGATGCGCGCCAGCGGGGTGACGCCGCGCTTGGACGCGTTCTCCTCGGTCATCAGCACCACGGCGGCGGCGCCGTCGTTGATGCCGCTGGCGTTGCCGGCGGTCACCGTGCCCTCCTTGTTGAACGCCGGACGCAGCTTGGCCAGGCCTTCCTTGGTGACGCCGGCCTTGGGGTGCTCATCGGTGTCCACGATGGTATCGCCCTTGCGGCCCTTGATGGTCACCGGGATGATTTCGTCCTTGAAGCGGCCGGCGTTCATGGCGGCCTCGGCTTTCTGCTGCGAGCCGGCGGCGAACTCGTCCTGTTCGTCGCGGGTGATCTGCCAGCGCTGGGCGATGTTCTCGGCGGTCACGCCCATGTGGTAGCCCTGGAAGGCGTCGAACAGGCCATCGCGGAGCATGCTGTCCTGCAACTCCAGCGAGCCCATGCGGGTGCCGTTGCGCATGTGCGCCAGGTGCGGTGACTGGCTCATGCTCTCGTGGCCACCGGCAATCACCACGTCGCAGTCACCCGTCTTGATGGACTGGTAGCCCAAGGCCACCGTGCGCAGGCCGGAGCCGCAGAGCTGGTTGATGCCGTAGGCCGTGACCTCGACCGGGACACCAGCGTTGACGGAGGCCTGGCGGGCGGGGTTCTGGCCGGCGCCGGAGGCGAGAATCTGGCCCATGATGACTTCCGAGACCTCGCCCGGCTCGGTCTTGGCGCGGCTCAGGACCTCGCGGATGACGATTTCGCCCAAGTAATGGGCGGGCACGGACGCCAGGGACCCATTGAAGGTGCCCACGGGGGTCCGCACGGCGCCGGCAATCACGATATCGGACATAGCTTGCGTCTCCTGTTTTACCTCCCCGTGGCGTCGCCCCCGTCCGGACCGCGCGTCCGCCCGCGCCGCCGCCGCGGCGCGGCGAGTTAACGCGGGTTTTGTCGGGGAATGGATCGCGGACGCCACTGCTAGAGTCTTATATACTGGTCCGAACGCGTCACGAAAACCGTTCTTCGGGTGTGGGAACTGTTTTCGCGACCCTATGGACCCATCGCACCAGCGGGTCATGTACCTGGGCCACCGCGCGGCGTCCCGTGATCATGCCCACATGGCCCAGCGGCGGGGCGCGGCACTCGGCCCGCGGCAGGGCGCGGGCTAACGCGGTGGCGGATACGGCCGGAACGATCCGGTCGCGTTGCGGGATCACCACCAGGGTCGGCAGGGTCACCGACTCGGGGCGCACGGGGATGCCCTCCACCCGCCATTCACCGCGCGCGGTGGTGTTGGCGCCGTACCAGCCGTTCAGGGTCTCCTGGGCCACGGCGGCGGGCAGCGGGACGCCGTCATTAAGCCAATCCTCCATGGCGACAAAATGCCGCGCGGCCGTGCCGCGCGCCGGCAGGCGGGTGAACCCCTGGAACTTGCGGCCGATGGAGGGGGGATCAATGGTGGCGAAGGCGGCCTGGAGCAGGTCGACCGGCAGGGTGTCTGAGGCGGCCAGCACCGGGTCGATCCACGGCGCGAGCGCGTTGGCCAGGCGCCCCTGGGCGGCGGCGCGGTCGGCGTGGAAGTCCCAGGGCGTGGCCATCAGCACCAGCGCCGCGATGTCGGCCTGGCGCCGGCTGGCGAGCGCCAGGGCCAGCAGTCCGCCCATGCAGTAGCCCAGCACGACTGGCCGCCGCCCGGTGGTGACGCGCAGGTGGTCCAGGGCCGGCTCCAGGCGGTCGGTGACGTAGTCGCCGAGCGTGAAGCCGCGCTCGGCGGGGCCTGGCTCGCCCCAGTCGACCAGCACGGGGTTGAGGCCGCGCCACGCCAGGTAGGGGGCGAAGCCGCGCTTTCGGCTGAGGTTGAGCACGAAGGCGCGGTTGATGAGCGAGGGCACCAGCAACACCGGGGGGCCAGCGGCGGCGCGGCCGCGCCGAACGGGATCATCGGGGGTGTGCGCGAAGGGGCGCAGCACGGTGGCGCCCTTGCCCCAGCAGGGCGCCGGATCCAGCGACGGCCGTCTGTAAGTGTGGCGGCGGTAGCGGGTGACGCCATCCAGGAAGGCGCCCAGGCGCCGACGCGCCTCGACGTCCACGGCGCGGGCCAGGCTGACGGGATCGTGCCCGGCGGCGCGGGCCTCGGCCAGCAGGGCGGCGAGGCGATCGGCGGTGGAGGGGGGCGCGTCCGCCTCCGTGGACTCAGCCCCCGCCTCGGTTCCGGCTGGCGCCGGCCAGCAGCCCGCCGAGGGCGGCCTCGAGCAGGGCGACACGCCGTTCCAGGCCCTCAACCCGAGCGGCCAGCTCATCATCAGCAGGCCCTGCGTGGCCAGGTGCAGGGGCAGCGGGCGCGGCCCCGGGCGCGGCGCCTCCAGGGTGGGCGGCGCCGGTGGGGGCGCCTCCGTTTGGGGGGGCGCCGGGTGTCGGGCCGGGTGCTTGGTCTCTGGTGGCATGCTCTCCCGCCGCCGGCTGGCGGGGCCCGGCGTCGTCGGCCCGGGCGGGCCCACCATCGGCCAGGCCCTGGGTCATCAGGGTAAAGGCACGCGCGAGGGCATCGGACACGGCGGGATCCCGGGCCAGAGAGCCGAGATGCTCTTGCCAAAGGTCCAGATAGCGTCGAGCCAGCGTCGCCAAATCGGGAGGATCGCTCATGCGGCGAGTATAGATCGGGTCGATTGGCGCTGTCATCTTCCGAAGGGGACCGCGGCATGATCGAACCAGGACTCGCATCGCGACTCCCCTCCTTCCCTCCAACCGATATTCTTGTTGCATTGCGATCGCCGAAACCAGACACTGCCGGTGGGGCGTTGTCCACAAGACCGGATCATACCCGGCACGATACGGACGACCCCACGGGCGAGGGTGCCGTCCGGCATCGCCCCGGCGAAGGGTCGGTGCCGGCGCGGGCGAGGTAGAAGGGGACGGCGACGGCATGACCGACAAGGCGGGTGTGGGGCGCGCGCGGCGCGGCGAGAACGACCCGATTATCATCAAGAAGTACGCCAATCGGCGTTTGTACAACACGGCGACCAGCAGTTACGTGACGCTGGATCTCCTCAGCCAGATGGTTAAGGACCAGACCGACTTTGTGGTCTACGATGCCAAGACAGGCGAGGACATCACCCGGTCGGTGCTGACCCAGATCATCGTCGAGGAGGAGGCCAAAGCGGAGCAGACCATGCTTCCCATCAGTTTCCTCCGGCATATCATCAGCTTCTATGGCGACTCCCTGGGCAGCGTGGTTCCGCAGTACCTGGATCACTCCATGCAGGCGTTCGCGCGCAATCAGGAGCAGATGCGCCAGGTCATGCAGAACGCCTTCGACGGCCTGTTCCCCATCCAGAAGATGGAGGAGGTGAACAAGCAAAACATGGCCTTCTTCGAAAGCGCCATGAAGATGTTCTCTCCCTTCGAGGGTGGCCCGATGATGCCCGGCTTTCCGCCTGGCATGCCTCTTGCCGGCGGCTCGGGCGCGGCCGACCCGCGCGCCGCGTCCGAGGGCAATGGAGATCGCCGCCCGGCCGGCGAGTCCGATGATGTCCAGGCCATGAAGCGCCAGATGGCGGAGATGCAGCGCAAGCTGGATCGTCTGATGAGTGAGCGCGAGGGAACCACCTCGGCTGGGATGGGCACGGCCGCCGGCGGGCATGTGGACAACACCCCTCCGAGCCACGACACGACCAACCAAACGGGAAATGGCGCCGGCGATGCGGCCGGATCCAGCCCCGAGTCCGCGTCCCGATCGTCCGGATCCTGAGTCCATGGAGGCGCCGGCGCGCCTCTGGGTCCAGTATCGGGCTCGGTCTTGGGCGAGGGTCGGGCGTGTGGGCCTTGGGCGACGCCGGTCCGCGCGGCGGGCGCCCGAGGGCCGACTGGTGGCGGGGGCGCTCGGGGCGCTGCTGGCCGGGGGCCTCGGTGTGGCGTCCGCCCTTGCCGCCGACGACGCCGCCGCGCCATCACGGCCGGCGGGCCCAGGGTTGGGGCCTGGAGATCTGGTCGTCACCCTGAACGCCCTGGTGTCGGCGGATGGCCCGGTCACATGCCGGGCCACCCTGCTGATCGACAATCGATCGCCGATGCGGGTGCAAAGCTTCGCGCTCTCGGTTCTGGTGCACGACCGCGATGGCGTGCTGGTGCGGCAGGTGAAGGTGCTCGCCATGCCGCTCCGTGCCAGGACGACCACGGTGGCCACCTTCCCGGTTCTGGACGACGGGTGCGCGCGTCTGGGCAGCCTGCGGATTCTCGACGTTCCCCTGTGCGCGGATGCCCACGGCCGGGGCCTGGGCTGCCGCGCGGCGATGGTACCCGGCAGCCGCGTCGCGGTACCATTGGGGTTCTGACGGCGGCGGCGCCACACCTCGCCGCGCGCCCCGCGATCTTTGGCGTCGACAGAGGCGCCGGCCAAGCTAAAGGCTAACTTTCTCCAGCCCTTTTATACACTTGGTGTCTTGGCGGGCGGGGACCGCCAGTTGGAACGGCTGGGCCGAGGAAGTGTGCCATGGACCAAGGTCGTCTCCCCCGAGTCGCGAACGCCGGAAGACGTGCTCCACCATGGGTGCACCCTTTTTGGGCGATCAGGCCCCCAAACCACTGTCCCATCAAGCGACGGGCAGGCAAGGGGTGCTGTCCGTCAATCCCTTCAAATTTATGAAGTTCTAGGGTGCGGCGGCGGGAGTCGAACCATATCCGGAAAAAAAGTCCGGACGTCATCGGTCGCCGGGGTTGTCAGAGCGCGCGCCGCCCTTGCATAGTTATTAAGCGTTTGGGGTTTGGAACGCGGGAGTTTTGGGCGGAGGGGGTGAGCATGGTACAAGTGACCGTGAAGTGGTACAACCCTAAAAAGGGGTTTGGCTTTGTTCGCCCGGATGGCGGGGATCCGGACGCGTTTCTCCACGTATCCGCTGTGGAAGCCCGTGGGCTCGACCGCCTGCCAGAAGGGGCGTGCCTGGAGTGTACCTTGGTGGAGGGCCCCAAGGGATGGGAAGTCCAGAGCATCGACTCGGTCGTATCCGTTCCCGATACAAACCCCATCCCGGATCCCGCGCAGATTCCCGAGGGGGATAGCGGTGTCGTCAAGTTCTTCAACGCATACAAAGGGTTCGGGTTTGTCACCCGGGATGGCGACGAGGCAGACGTGTTTGTGCACGTGCGCACCCTGGAACAGTGCGGCCTGTTCGACCTGACCGAGGGGCAGATCGTGGTGATGGAGGTCAGCACCGGCCCCAAGGGCTTGCAGGCCGACCGTATCGCCGTGGTGGCGGAGCCAGAGCGCCCGGCCGGTCCCTTGCTGCGGTGGCGGGCCGCCTATGCCTTGGGGGACACGGCATCGGATGGGGAACATCGAGAGTTGATCGCCCTGGTGAACGCTCTGCATGATCGCTGGGCCGCGAGCGCCGGGCGCGAAGACTTGGCGCGTCTTTTTGACCGGGTGATCGGCGCCGCCGTCATTCACCTGGCCCGCGAGGACACGCGCTGGGCCTATGGTCCCGGCGAGCCGCTGGCCGCCAGCCGCTGGCGCTGGGTCAAGGACATCATTGACTTCCGCGAACGCAGCCTGACC
>JANQGN010000169.1 GCA_028277295.1 Rhodospira sp. | reverse complement strand
CCCAGCCACTCAACGCCACTGTCCTTGTAGTCTGGATACGCCGGGAAGGTCATGCCGACATGTCCTCCAGCAGGGCCTTGATGCGGTCGGTCACCTGCTTCAGATCAGCGTCGATCGCCTCCAGCGGGCGTGGCGGGGTGAAGACATGGAAGTGCCGGGTGAAGGGGATTTCGTAGCCCACCTTCGTCTTCTCATGGTCAATCCAGGCGTCCGGGGCGTGGGGCAGCACCTCGCGCTTGAAGTAGGCCTCCACGTCCTCGAGGAGGGACACCGTTTCCGTATCCCGCAGCTTGGGGTCCGGCACCGGCTTGCCCTTGGCCTTGCCGCGCTGGCCCAACACGATCTTGCCCGCCTCGTCCCGCCGAGGGCGTTCAACGGTGAGGGCGCGGTAGCCGAAGGCCGTGTTGGGGAACACCCGGCTGATGGGCTTGCCGTTCCGTTCGGCGTCTTCGTTGGCCGTGAACAGGGCGGCGATGTCCGCGATCTCGGCCTCTGACAGCTCCTTGCGCTTGTTGCCCAGGGTCTTGCGCATCTTCCGCCCCATGCCGGAGGCGTCGATGAGCTGCACCGTGCCCTTGCGGCGCGCCGGCTTGCGGGTGCTGACGATCCAGACGTAGGTGCTGATGCCGGTGTTGTAGAACATCTCGGTGGGCAGGCCGATGATGGCTTCCAGCAGGTCGTTTTCCAGCACGTGGCGGCGGATTTCGCTCTCGCCGCTGCCGGCGCCGCCGGTGAACAGGGGCGAGCCGTTGAGCACGATGCCGAAGCGGCTGCCGCCCTCCGACCCCGGGCGCATCTTGCTGATCAGGTGCAGCAGGAACAGCATGGAGCCGTCGGAGATGCGCGGCAGCCCCGGACCAAAGCGGCCGTTGAAACCCTGCTGCTGGTGTTCCTTGCGAACCTCCTTCTCGACCTTCTTCCACTCCACGCCGAAGGGCGGGTTGGACAGCATGTAGTCGAAACGCGTGCCCGGGTGGCCGTCATCGGACAGGGTGTTGCCGAAAACGATGTTGGAGACGTCCTGTCCCTTGATGAGCATGTCCGCCTTGCACATGGCATAGGACTCGGGGTTCAGTTCCTGCCCGTGGACCGTCAGCCGGGCCTTGGGGTTGGTCTTGGCCAGGAAGTCCCCGGCCTCGGACAGCATGCCCCCGGTCCCCGCCGTGGGGTCGTAAAGGGTACGGACGACGGCCGAGCCGCCCAGGTCCGCCTCATCCTCCGCGAAGATCAGCGTCACCATCAGGCGGATGACCTCGCGCGGGGTGAAATGGTGACCGGCGGTCTCGTTGGACAACTCGGCGAAGCGCCGGATGAGTTCCTCGAAGATCGTGCCCATCTGGTGGTTGCTGACTTCGTCGGGGTGCAGGTCAATCTGCACAAAGCGCTCGACGACCTGATACAGCAGCCCGGCCTTGGCCAGTCGCTCCACCTGGGTGGGGAACTCGAAGCTGTCGAAGATGTCGCGGACGGCCGAGGAGAAGCCATTGATGTAGCTGTACAGGTTCTCCCGGATGTTGTCCTGGTCGCCCGCCAGCGTTTTCATGTCCAGCGGCGAGGTGTTGTAGAAGCCCTGGCCGGAGACGCGCTTGAGGTAGGAGTCGGGGGGCACGCCCTGGGCGGTGCGGGCCTTGTTCTCGGCCAGCACCGCCGCCTTGGTGGGGGTAAGCACGCAGTCCAGGCGCCGCAAGACGGTGAAGGGCAGGATGACGCGCCCATAGTCCGATTGCTTGTAGTCGCCGCGCAACAGGTCGGCGACAGACCAGAGGAAGGCGGACAGGGCCTGCTGGTTCATGGACGGACGGATCCTCACAAGGGGGCCGCTGGTCCTCCGGACGCCGGAGGAGCCGAAAGAGCCGTGTCAGTCAGCGCTGACAACCGTAAGGGCGGGGAGCCGGGGAGACAAGCCAGCGGTGGGCGTGGCGGTGCGGTGCCCCCTCTGACGTCGCCAACCCGACGTCGGAGGGAACGCCGAAGGCCCTGCATGGGGCACATTCCGCTCGTGGGGGAGATCGACCGGACCATTGCGCCGGGCGACCCGGCGTTGGAGACGCCGCGCCTGCGCGGACGCATGGCGACGGCGGGCGTCCGGGATGTCCTTGATCCGAAGCGAGACCTTGAGGGTGGGCGCGATGCGGACGGTCGAGTCCGTGCCGGCGACCGCAACGGTGACCGCCTCTCCAACGGCCCGCTTGAGCGCCCGTCCGAAAAGCCTCGGGAGCCGTAATATATTGTATGCCCGCACCCGAATCGCACGCCGTATATGGTGCTTTGCACAGCTTTCCGGACAGACACTGAGAATGTCGGCGGACACGCGGGCGCGATCGCACAGGCATCGGTCTTGGGATGCTTCCAGGGGCGCGCCATCGAGATGATCATGGGGTCCTCTCCTGTGTACCATCAGGAGGAGGTCCAACCCGTTGAAGAGCCTAACCTCTTGACGCCAAAAGACCGATCTCGAGGGATGGTGCCCGGGGCGAGACTCGAACTCGCATGGTGTTCCCACCGCCGGATTTTGAGTCCGGTGCGTCTACCAATTCCGCCACCCGGGCATGGGAGCGACGGCGCTGAACCCCGGTTATTGCAGGACGCGAGACGGCCGTCAATCGGCACGCGCCGAACCGGCAGGCCAACGGGGGCGGGTTAAGGGCAAGACACGATGTGATGACGGCAATCTGTCGCGTCTCCCGTGTCACTCCCCACGCGGCCTCACGGCCGCGTTGTCACGGCTGACCACCCGGTGCCGGGGCAAGGTCACGTGCACCGTGGTGCCCGATCCTGGGTTGGAGGTCACGGCGATGGCCCCACCATGCAGATCGATCAGGCCGCGCACCAGCGCCAGCGAAACGCTGCCCAACGGATCGTGGTCCAGCGCTCCATCGTCGGGACGCGCCTCCAGCGGCCGTTGCAAGGCGATCAGTTCCTCATCGTTGAGCCCGAGGCCGGAATCGTTGACAGACACGCGTGGTTCGCCACCGCGCTCCAGCGTCAGCCGGACCATGACCGTCGAGCCGGGCGGACTGACCACGACCGCCTTGTGGATCAGCGTGACGAAGGCACGCCGCAAGGCCCCGGCATCCCCCTGAAACCAGATGCTTTCGTTGGGGATATGCCAGTCCCACGAGATGCCGCCACTGGCGGCGGCCGGCGCCGCCTGCTGGCAGATCTCGGCCATCATGGTGGTCAGATCGAAACTCTCGCTAACCGTTCCCTCGGCCCCCTGATCCAGGCGCGAGAGATCCAGGAGCGTGTTGAGAAGATTGAGGAGGCCGCCGCTGTGATCACCAATCTCGCGGGCAAAGGACCGATAGCGATCGGGATATAGCATATCGTCGTCATGCTCGAGCAAGGTCGCATATCCCTGAATGGCTTGCAATGGGCCACGCAACTCATGAGCGAGTCGAGCAAGGAACTCGGTGCGCCCCCGGCTGCGTGCCTGAGCCTGGTCGCGCGCCGCCCCCAGGGCACGACGGGTGCGATAAAAGCTGGTCACATCGCTGAAGGCGTAGGTCACCCAGATCCGCCGTCCGATAACGCCGGTTTCATCGGCATGAGCGAACAAGCCGCGCCGGCGCACCTGCAAGGTCCTGTGCCCCGAGGCACCCGACCACCATTCGACATCCATGTCACCGCCGGGTTGCAGATCGGCGATCGCCTTGGGCAGACCAAGTTGACGCAACACGTCGCCCATGGTGCTCCCGCATACGTCGCCGTCGTCCACGTCGAAGCGCGTCCGAAACGTCTGGTTGGTGGCCACCACGCGGTTGCCGGCATCGCCGCTCAGCCTGGGACCGGCGCCGTCGCCCGCATCGACCTGGCGGACATCATCGGCCGCGATTTCGACCAGCAAGAGGCCGCTTTCGGCGACGGACAGGGTCTCCACCTGGGCGGCCAAGGTCGTCTCGAAACAGGCCACCTGATGACGCAGGGCTTGCCCCAGGCCCCCGGTCTCGGCGGCACCCGCATCGTACTTGGCCAACATGGCGCCTACGTCGCGCACAAGGTCGATGGCCCAGCGCTCCCAGGGGCTGGACTGACCGTGCACAACCTGCCGCCAAAGATTAAATGACTTTCTGGGCGACAGTCTTTGAGAGGCGCTATCCACCTCCACCGGCTTGTTGGGATCGCCGCCCCAGTGGACCTCGCGCACCAGTTCCCCCCGAAAACAGGCCAGGGCTGGTCCCCCATCCCCGCCGGGGAAGACCGCGATCATGCCGCAGGACGCGCCCAGGCGCAGGCCCGCGAACAGGCCGGTGCCGGCCAGATCGTGGGAGACGAACAGGCCATCCACGGCATGCTTCGCCGCGCGCGCCATCAGACTCGGTATCACCTCTGGCGTCGGAGCCTCTCCCCAGGCCACACCGCACCCATCGGCCACCAGCACAAGCCCCTGGCCGCGAACGATGTCACTCATGCGCGGCGTCCCGAAGAACAACGCCCGCACCGGATTGACGTTATCCGACAAGGCCTGATCCAGCAGGCTCAGGAACCGCTTGGACCGCCGCCGCCGCCGCGTCCGCTGTAGGCTGATGATGTCGGCAATGCGATCCGACAGACGCGCGGCGACCCGGTCGACGGCCTCGCGCCGATGCCACGGCACCACCTTGCGGCTGTTGTGATGGCACGCGATCAGTCCCCACAGGGCGCCGTCCACGACCAGCGAGGCCACAAGCGTCGCCTTCACCCCCATGTTGCGCAGGTATTCGATATGGTAGGAGGAGACACTGCGCAGGATGGCCCCGCCCAGATCCAGGGGTGGCTCCCCAGCCACCGCCAGCGCCCTCAGGATCGGCACATTGAGACCATCCACATCCACGATCACCCGCAGCCGTGTGGACACATACAGACGCCGCGCCTGCGCCGGAATGTCGGACGCCGGATAGCGCAATCCGAGGAAAGGCGTCATGTCGGGATGGCAGCATTCGGCCATCACCTCGCCGGACCAGTCCTCGTGAAACATGTAGGCCATGACCCGGTCATAGTCGGTCAGGCCGGCGATGGCATGCACGGCCTGATTGAGAAGCTGGAACAGGTTTTCGCCTTCCGTCAGGCTGGCCAGGGCAATGCTCTCGGCCTCGAAGGTTTCCTCGGCCGCCTCCTCATCCCTTTCTTGAATCGGCTCCAGTTCGACGATCACGTCATGACAGGCCGTTCCATGGCTCTCATCAGCCGTCGCGCCATCCGCGCGCCCCTCGGTCACCCCCGAGGCTGACAGATCCATCTCGCCGCCGGGGCCGCGCCGCTGGGCATGAACACGCAACCGGGCAACCCCCGGCACCGGTTGGCGGGGACGCGCGTACAGTCCGATCGCGCTGGCCTCGGGCCGACGCGCGTCGTCTCGCACGCCATTCAACGCCATCACCGACAGATCGTCCAACACCGTCCCCAACGGACGTTCGATCAGGGCGGTCGCGGGTTGTCCCAGCAGGGTCTCGGCATTCTCGCTGATCTGCAGCACGCGCAACGGCGTTCCGCCAACCACCATCAAGCACCCATGGCCCTGGACCAACTCCAGGAGGTGAATCGGCTCGTTGTCGCATTCACTGAGATCAACGCTCGGAAGATCCGTCAGAGAGTCGGTCATGGGACCTCATCGAACAACTCGGACAGACGGTGAAACGCGTTCTGCGCGGCGAGACACGCATCCTCGCTTATCCGAGGCGTGTCGCCCAGCGTGTTGATCACCACGCCCACGCGCCGCCAGTGCTCGGCGACATCCACACCAGGCGATCCAAGAAAGTGGGTTGCCCCGCGCATTCCCGCCGGCAGGGCGCCACCAACCCGACGCGCCAGAACCTGGCCGCCAAGGCGAGATCCCTCGACAACGTAGAGGAGCCCCAAGGCCGCGCCCAGCCCGGCGGGCACATCCAATGACTTTGGCACGACCACACCTCCCGGCAAGGGCGGTGGAACGCCCGCCTCGCTCAATACCGCGAGGTCGCGAGCCAGATCGGGCCGGCGCGAGACACGCACGAAGCCTGCCCCCGCGAGCCAATCGTCGGCCGCCGCGAGGACCTGGGTCTCGGCGGTCGCTAGAAAGGCGTCGAATTTCGCTAGAATACAGCTATAAGTTTCTGGCGCCAAGTGGTAACGCATCAACAGAAGCAAGGCGCCACGCCGGTGCAGTGCCTCGTGCTGGGGGCGTGTTCTGAACTTCAGGCGCGCCATCAGAGGCACAGCCGCGTCTGAGCGCCGCGGTGCCGGATCGACCGGGTCCTGGAGGCGGGCATCACGAGCATGGGCGATCATGCGCGGCTCCTCTTGCGGGACGGTCATCGCCTTGACCTGGCTCAAGCTAACAGGGAGCCCGCCGCGAGACCACGCTCAAGTCAGGCCGCCCGTCACCAAGCGCGCCCGCCATCGCGGCTACGCAAGGGAGAAGAGCGCCCACACCAGGACAGCGACCAAGAGAGCCAGGCCCAGCGCCGCCCACGGAGATGCCATGCGTGGTGACGCCTGGGCGACGTCGGCGGGGTAGGCCTTGCTTCCGGTGACCATGGGCCGAATCAAGTTGTCTCGCTTAACGGTCAAATGAAAAACAGCAGCCAGGATGTGCAACGCGATCAAGCCCAATAGAATATTAAACAGCCAGTCTTTATGGAATCCGGTGAGTGTCTCGCTGAGATCGGTGTCGATGAAATCCGCCAACGGCCCTTCGACAAAGGCCCAGGTGTTCTCGCTGGCGAACAGACCCGTCAGCACCTGCAAACCCAACACCCCAAGCAAGGCGAACACCATCGCGGCACCGATGGGATTGTGGCCAACGATCAGATGGGATCGGCCGGCGGCAACGGCCTTGAGATAGTCGCGCACCCGCGTTGGAGTCGGCACGAACGCCCCGAAACGCGCCGTCTCGCTGCCGACGACCCCCCAGACAAGACGGAACAGCAGCAGACCAAGGGCCACCTGGCCGGCGATGACGTGAACCGTGAAGTTGCCGCGCTCGCCACTGAGCCACGCGAGGGCAATGGCCACCACCAAGCCCCAGTGGAAAAGGCGAGTCGGCAGATCCCAGACTTTCACCGGCCGGGTCGTCGCCGGTCCGTGGGATGACGCTTGGATCTTGAACATGGCAGGCATCCTTGCTCGCGGTAAGAGGGAAGGGTCGCCTCCGGACCGTCACGGGCAGGTCTCGGCCTATCCCAGGTGCCCGGCCAAGAGGAACGCGCGGTGATCACCCCGGCGCCGCTCAACCGTCACGACAGCCCCCTTGTCAGCACGGTGCCGCACCGCCACTGTCAGGGGAACGCTGGGCCTCTGTCCATGCGAAGGCGCACGGGCGGCGCTCCAATCGGGACCATACACCAGATGGCCCCCATCGGCGGACCCAGACAGATGGACGGGACCACGCGGGAGGCAGCATGGTGACCGAGCACAGGACCCTGGCCCGCTGGAGCGCCGCTGGCGTGGCGGTGATGGTGGTCGCGGCCGGACTCGTCGCGGTGGCGCTGTGGCCCTCGGGATCTGAGCGTCCTCGGATTGGCGCCACGCCGTCCCCACCGGGCGCAGGCGACGAGTCGACCTGGTCGTCTGGTGACGCCGCGCTGGATCACACCATGGAGGCGGCGCGCCGCACCATCGCCGCGCTCGACGACAGCCCCGAGGAAACACCGGCGGCCGTCTCTCCGGCGGCCGAGCCGCGAACGCCGCGCCTGGAGACCAGTGGCGCCCCAGCCGATGACCCGGACGCCCCGCGCTTCGACGTCGTGCGGGTGGCCCCCGACGGTCAAGCGGTGATCGCCGGCCGGGCCGCGCCAGGCGCCACCGTCACCATCCTCGATGGCACCCGCCCCATAGGACACGCCGAAGCCGACCAGCGCGGCCACTGGGTGTTCATCCCCGACGAGCCCTTGCAGCCTGGTGAGCGACATCTGTCCCTTCTGAGCCGGGGCGGTCGTCCACAGGGCACCGCCATGACGGATGGTGATCACCGCGCGCCGGGGGCGGTATCGAGCGGCTTGGGCTCGGCGCCGGAGGTCGTCGAGGGGACCGCTTCCCCCCTTGGCACGGTCCCAAGCGCGACGGTTGCGGTCACGGAAGAGGCCGCCGCCCTGGCCCCCCTCGCCGCGTCCGGTCCCGCGCCGTCGGCCGTGGATGGCACCCTGGCCGCGCTGGCGATCGTCCGGGACGGCACCGCGCTCGCCCCTGCTGGCCCGGCGGAGCCATCGGATGGCATCACCGGACGCCGCTCCCCCACCGTGGTGATCGTATCCATTCCCCACCGTGATAGCGGCGTGCCGGTGCTGGCCCTGGAGGCGCCCCGTGACGCGGAGGGAGGGTCTCGCGTCCTGCAAGGGCCGCCGATCCCATCCGCCGGAGGACAGCTGCGCGTGGGTACGGTGGACTACAGCGCCAGCGGGGGCGTGACGCTCTCGGGAACCGCCGAGCCAGGTGCCACGGTGCACCTGTACCTGGACAACCGGCCCCTGGCCCATGCGGAGGCCGACAGTGGGGGAGCCTGGACAGCCGCGCCACGTGGCGGCGGCATTGAAGCCCGCCTCTACACCCTGCGCGCCGATCAGGTGACCGCCGACGGCGCGGTCACGCAGCGAGTCGAGTTGCCCTTCCAGCGCTCCGATCTGACCCTTCGGGCAACAACCGAGGGAGAGACGATGATCGTCGTCCAACCCGGCAATAACTTGTGGACCGTGGCGCGCACGGTCTATGGCCAGGGAACCGCCTACACTACAATCTATCGGGCCAACGAAGCGCATATCCGCGATCCGAACCTGATCTATCCCGGCCAGGTGTTCATCATACCGCGCGACGACGAGTCCGAGGCACGCCGGGACCAAAGCCGGGACTAAGCATGCGCGACGACAGACCCGCCCCCGCCCCCGTCCCCGTCCGATTGGACGGCCTGGATGTGGCACGATGTGTCGCGTTTGTCGGCATGGTGATCGTCAATTTCCGCATCGCCATGGGCGCAGGGGAGGACGGCTCCGGCATTATCGCCATGCTGGCGGGCGCGCTGGAGGGGCGGGCCGCCGCCCTCTTCGTGGTCCTCGCCGGGATCGGCCTGGGTCTGGCAACGAAACCGGGTCTGGACCATCATCGAACCGTGCTAACGACGGTGCGACGCGCTCTGTTCCTGATGATCGTTGGCCTGCTCAACACTCTGATCTTCGATGCCGATATTTTACACTACTATGCTGTGTATTTTCTCTTGGCCGTGTTTTGCCTGAATGTGCCCAACCGAATCCTAATCGGGCTCATCCTGTTGGTAAATGTCGTCTTCGTGGCGCTGTTGCTCACCCTGAACTATGACGCTGGATGGGATTGGAAAACCTACGTTTATGCGGACTTCTGGTCGTCCACCGGTTTCGTGCGGAACCTGTTCTTCAACGGTTGGCATCCGGTGTTTCCCTGGTTTGGTTTCCTGCTCTTCGGGATTCTGCTGAGCCGCCTGCGGTTATCGGATCCCGGGACGCAGGTCCGCCTGATCATTGTCGGCGCCACCGGCCTGATACTGGCCGAGGCGGTATCCGCTGGGCTCCAAGCCCTGGTGGCCAGCGACCCCGAACTCCTGGAGGTAGTGACCACGGCGCCGGTGCCGCCCACCCCGCTGTACTCCATCGCCGGGATGAGCGCCGCCGCCCTGGTCCTCGGCCTGTGCCTGCGCGGCGCGGGTGTGCTGGGCTGGCTGGGACTCGTCGCGGTGCTGGCGCCCGCCGGCCGGCAGACCCTGACGCTCTACATCGCCCACATTCTGATCGGCATGGGTACCCTGGAGGCGCTGGGGCTGCTGGGTGGTCAATCGCCGCCAGTGGCGATGTTGGCGGCCCTGGTCTTCTGCGCCTTGTCCATCGTCTATGCCCTGGCATGGTCGCGCGTGGCGCGCCATGGACCGGTCGAGCTTGTCATGCGGCGCCTCGCCAGGTAGCGCCCCGCCGGCGCGGGGCAATCGCCTTGCCCACCAGCGTCCACACCCTTGCCAACATATAAAGATATCTTTATATGTGGATGCTAGAGGCCCGCGGTCGAATCAGGGATCCACTCCCCCTCCGCCGCCGTCGGACCACCCCCACTTGTAAGGACCATCCCCGCATGGCCATGACCCTTGACCAAGTGCTATCGGGCCTGCGCGCCGCCGGAGAGGAAACCCGGCTGCGGCTGCTGGCGCTGTGCGGTCGAGGAGAACTGACGGTCACCGAACTGGTCTCCATCCTTGGCCTCAGCCAACCCCGGGTCTCGCGCCACCTCAAGGTGTTGTGCGACTCTGGCTTGTTGGAACGAGTCAGGGAAGGCGCCTGGGTGTTCTATCGTCTGTCCCATCGCGGCGAGGCCGGCGCCCTGGCCCAGGCCGTCACCGATCTGCTGCCCGACGACGACCCAGCGCTTGCCCGCGATCGGGAGCGCCAGGGCGAGATCGCCCGGGCGCGCGCGGAGGCCGCCCAGGCATATTTTCGCGCCAACGCCGCCCAGTGGGACGCTCTTCGGCGCTTGCATGTGGACGACGCCGCCGTTGAACAGGGCTTGCTGGAGATGCTCCCGCCACAAAGCGTCACCGACCTGCTGGATGTCGGCACCGGAACCGGACGCGTCCTGACGCTCTACGCCCCCTCCATTCGCGAGGGCCTGGGCGTGGATCTGTCCCGCGAGATGCTGGCCGTGGCCCGCGCCAACCTGGACGCCGCCGACGCCCAGAATTGCCGCGTCCGGCATGGTGATATGTACGCCCTGCCCTGCGCCGACCGCTCCCATGACGCCATCACCCTGCATCAGGTGCTGCACTTCTCGGAGTACCCGGCGTCCGTGGTGCGCGATTGCGCCCGGGTGCTGCGCCCGGGCGGGCGCCTGGTCATCGTCGACCTGGCGCCGCACGAACTGGAGGACCTGCGCGAACACCACCAGCATCGGCGCCTGGGCCTTCGGTCCGAGGAGGTCACCGAATGGTGCGACGATGCCGGCCTGATCCTGGAGCAGACCCGCGACCTGCCGGGGACACCGCTGACCGTCCGTCTCTGGCTGGCCCGCAAACCGGCCACGGACGCCCCGTCCTCCGAATCCACTCCAATCCCCCGAACCGAGGAGCCCGCCGCGTGACGATCGACACCAAGACACTGGCCCGCCTGGCCCGGGACCTGCCGCTCCGCAGCCCGCTGCCGCCCGACGTCACGGTCTCCTTCGAGTTTTTCCCGCCCAAGACCGAGGCCATGGCGGAGGCCCTGTGGGAGGCGGTCAAGCGGCTGGAGTCGCTGCGTCCGGCGTTCGTCTCCGTCACCTACGGGGCGGGTGGATCGACCCGCGAGCGTACCCATGACACCGTGGCCCGAATCCAGAATGAAACCAGCCTGGACGCCGCCGCGCACCTGACCTGCGTGGACGCCACCCGCGATCAGGTCGACACCGTCGCCCGCCGCTATTGGGACGCCGGCATCCGGCATATCGTCGCCCTCCGCGGGGATTCGCCCGAAAGCGATGGCGTCTATCGTCCCACGCCGGGCGGCTACCCCTTCGCGGCCGACCTGGTGGAGGGACTGCGGACAATCGCCGACTTCGAGATCAGCGTCGCCGCCTACCCCGAGGTCCACCCCGAGGCCGCCAGCGCCGACGCCGACCTGGATAACCTGAAGCGCAAGGTAGACGCCGGCGCCACCCGAGCCATCACCCAGTTCTTCTTCGATACCGACGTGTTCGCCCGCTTCCGCGACCGCGCCGCCGCCGCCGGCATCACCGTGCCCATCGTGCCCGGGATCCTGCCGATCACCAATTTCAAGACCGCATCCCGGTTCGCCGGTGCCTGTGGCGCCACCATCCCGCCGTGGATGGCCGCCTTGTTCGACGGCCTGGACGAGGATGCGGAGACCCGCCGGCTGGTCGCCGCCATGGTCGCCGCCGAGCAATGCCGAACCCTCGCCGCGGCCGGTGTCGACACCTTCCATTTCTACACCCTGAACCGCGCGGACCAGGTCATCGCCCTGTGCCACGTGCTGGGCGTGCGCGCCTCCGTCACCGACGCGGCGGGCGCGTCCGCCGCCTAAACCCGTGCCCGACCTGAGTCCAATTTGTCCCAGTCAGGGGGTTCCCATGAGCGATTTCCTGGATCATCTCGACCGCCACGTCCTGTTGTGCGACGGCGGCATGGGCTCCCTGGTGCAAGCCCTGCCCCTGTCCGTCGAGGAAGACTTCCTGGGCAAGGAGAACTGCACCGAGGTGCTGAGTCTGTCGCGCCCGGACGTCGTGCGGGACATCCACGCCAAGTACTACGCCGCCGGAGCGGACGTGGTGCAGACCAACACCTTCGGCGGCTCACCCATCACCCTGGCGGAGTTCGACCTCCAGGACCGGGCCTTCGAGATCAACAAGCGCGGCGTGGAACTGGCGCGTGAGGCCGCCGAGGGCTTCTCGGACGACCGGCGCCGCTTCGTGCTGGGCTCCATCGGCCCGGGCACCAAGCTGCCCAGCCTGGGGCATATTGACTACGATTCCCTGGAAGCCTCGTTCGCGACCCAGGCCGAGGGCCTGATCGCCGGCGGCTGCGACGCCGTGCTGGTCGAGACCTGCCAGGATCCGTTGCAGTTCAAGGCGGCCATCAACGGCACCAAGGCCGCGCGCCTCAGCCAGGGCAAGGCCGACGTGCCCATCTTCCTTCAGGTCACCGTCGAGACCACCGGCACCCTGCTGGTGGGCGCCGACATCGGCGCCGCCACCACGGTCGCGCGGTCGCTGGGCGTGGACTCCATGGGCCTGAACTGCGCCACGGGTCCGGCGGAAATGGCCGAGCACGTGCGCTGGCTGGCGGAGAACTGGGAGGGCCGCATCAGCCTGCAACCCAACGCCGGCCTGCCGGAACTGCGCGACGGCGCCACCTTCTACCCGCTGACCCCGCGCGAACTGGCGGACTGGCACGCCCGCTTCATCGCCGATGATCGGATCAATCTGGTGGGCGGCTGCTGCGGCACCACCCCCGATCACATCGCCGCCGTCGACGCCATGCTGCGGGCCAGGGCCAGCGACGGCGCCCATCGGCCCGAGGCGGTGACGCGCACCGCGGTCTGGGTGCCCTCGGTCGCCTCGCTGTACTCGCGGGCCGAGTTGCGTCAGGAGAACGCCATCCTGTCCATCGGCGAGCGCTGCAACGCCAATGGATCCAAGAAGTTCCGCGAGTTGCAGGACGCCGAGGACTGGGACGCGATCGTCGCCATGGCCCGCGAGCAGGTGCGCGAGGGCAGCCACACGCTTGACGTCTGCACCGCCTTCGTGGGCCGCAACGAGATCGCCGACATGACCGAGGTTGTCTCGCGCCTGCGCGGCTCGGTCAATGTGCCCCTGGTTTTCGACAGCACCGAGACGCCGGTACTGGAGGCGGCGCTGAAACTCTATGGTGGCAAGGCGATCCTCAACTCCATCAACTTCGAGGATGGCGAGGAGCAGGCCGCCGAACGCCTGGCCCTGGCCCGCAAGCACGGCGCCGCCGTCATCGCGCTGACCATCGACGAGGACGGCATGGCCAAGACGGCCGACAAGAAGCTGGAGATCGCCCAGCGCCTCTATGACTTCGCCGTCAATCAACATGGCCTGCCGCCGTCGGACCTGATGTTCGACCCGCTGACCTTCACCATCTGCACCGGCAACGAGGACGACCGCCGCCTGGGCATCGAGACCCTGGAGGGCATCCGCCTGATCCACGAGGCC
>JANQGN010000347.1 GCA_028277295.1 Rhodospira sp. | reverse complement strand
ATTCTTGGAATAGTCGAGCAGCAGGTCGCCGAGGGTCAGGGAGAAGCGCTCGAAGCGCTCCGGGTCGGCCTCGAACAGGGCGCGCATGGGCGGCACGGCGCCGCCTTGGTGGTGGGCGGCCAGGGCCTGCCAGGCCGGCCGGTCGGGGAGCGACGAAGCGGACAGGGACGCCGAACCGGACGGGGCGGACGCGCGGGGCATGAGGGCCTCCTGTGGGGTCGCGAAACGGGGGAAACCGGGGGCGGTCCCGGCGGCTGGGCTGGGAGTCTAGTCCGCCTGGCGGCCGGAGGGAACCGACCGCGGGGTATTCCGGGAACCGACCGCGGGGGAATTCGGCGCAGGCGTCGCGCGGTGTCGCGGGAAGGTCATGGGGTGGAGCGCCCTTGCCCTCACCACGCCACCAGGGTCAAGGGCGACTCGTCGCTGTCGGGGTCGGCGCCATGGCCCAGAACGAGGGTGTCGGGCAGGGCGCGGAGGGCGGTGACCGGACCAGCGCCAGTGGGCAGGGAGACAGGCAGGGGGCGCCAGTCGCCGTCGGCGTCCCCGATCAGCAGCCGGACCCCGCCGGTGAACGGCCAGCCGCCACCGTTGCCATTCTCTGGCTCCCCGGCCGCCTGGATCGCGGCCACCACCCGGCCGTCGGGCGCGTTGGCCAGGCCGACCACGGCGGCATGGGCGGACTCGCCCCAGCCCGGGCCGAGGGCGGCCAGAGGCACCCGCACGCCCTCGGGCGAGAAGCGCGGCTGGCCGACCACCAGATCCCAGGTGCCATCCGGGGCCAGGACGATCAGCTCCGGCCCCCAGTCGCCCCCTGGGATGGGGCCGCGATGGACCGCCGTCGCGCCCAGCCAGACCGACCCGTCATGGCGCGTCAGGAGGGCGGTGACGGCGGCGTTGGCGGCGAAGCGGCCGGCGCCCTCGGTGAGGATCGGGGTCCAGGCGTCCTCCGCGCTCGTGCCTGGGATGGGCCCGCGCCAGACCTCGAAGCCGCTCTGGTCATCGTCCAGGATCAGGTGCGGGCGGTCACCAAGGACGATCAGGTCGCGGGCGCGGCGGCGTGGGGTCAGGCCGAACGGCGCGGCGGTGACCAGGGGGTGCCAGCCGCCGCCCCCGTCCGTGGTCGGGCGGGCGACGATCAGCGGCCCGTCCGGATCGGCGGGCGAATCGGCCGTCAGCCCCACCCAGGTCGCGCCCAGGTCCACCACCCGATACAGGGGCCAGGGCAGGGTGTCGGTCTCCACCATGAGGTCGGGTGTCAGCCGCAGCAGCGCGTCGCCTCCGCCGGACCGCGCCGGGATCAGCCGCGCCCCATCGTCGAGCGTCGTGGTCCCGCCGAAGAGGGCCGGCCGGCCGGGCAGGGGCGGGGCGGTCATCAGTCGGGGCGGCTGTTCGGCCAGGGTCCGCCAGTCCGGATCGGCCAGCGGCGCCGCCAACAGGGCCCCGCCGACCAGTCCCAGGGCCGGATCCTGGGTCTCGACGGCGGCGATCAGGTGGCCATGGTGATTCGCGAGCACCACGGCACGCTCGATCAGGAACGACATGGGCGGCGGGCCTTTCGGGGGTGGACACGCGGGGATGGTTATCCCGAGCATGGGCGCTGTCTGGACGTCGTTCCCTTCGACGACGTCCACGCTTGGTGTCTTTTCAGGGCTCCGAACCCGGATGGACGATGGTTCATGAGTCTCGATCCGAGAGGGTCAGGACCATCGATGGAGATCCTTCGGTCGCTCCGCTTCCTCAGGATGAAGCCCTTAAAAAGTGAAAGTCCTCATCCTGAGCGTCCGCGGGACACGAAGGATCTCCCTCGGACCCATGGACCCTTACAGACCGGTCATCCGAGGTCGGAGCCCTGGGTGTCTTTTCACAAGAGTTGATCGTTGCATGCAATGGAGGCAAAAAGAACAATGTCATTGCGAGCCCTCATCGAAAGATGAGGGCTCGCAATCCAGGGCGTGAGACGATGAGTTTTACGCTGGATCGCTTCGTCGCTTCGCTCCTCGCCATGACGAGTCTTGGAGAGTGGCTCAAAAGTCAAACCGTGTCTGGCGAAGCACCGGTGGACGGTCGCGCGCGCCCGATGGCGTCACCCGCCGGGGTCCAGCAGCCCGGCCACCGCCGCCGCCACGTCGTCCTGGCGCATGAAGGACTCGCCGATCAGGAAGCGGCGCGCGCCCGCCCGGGCCATGCGCTCCAGGTCGGACCGGGTTCTGAGGCCGCTCTCACAGACAAGATGACGGTCCGGCGGGAGCATCGGCGCCAGGGCCTCGGTGGTCGCCAGATCGGTGACCAGGGTCTTGAGGTTGCGGTTGTTGACGCCGATCAGCGGGCAGGGCAGGCGCAACGCGCGCTCCATCTCGGCGGCGTCGTGCACCTCCACCAGGGCGTCCATGCCCCAGTCGGCGGCGGCGGCGGCCAGGTCGGCGGCCAGCCCGTCGTCGACGGCGGCCATGATGATCAGGATGGCGTCTGCGCCCATGGCCCGGGCCTCGGGGACCATGGCCGGGTCGACCATGAAGTCCTTGCGCAGCACCGGCAGGGCGCAGGCGGCGCGGGCGGCGACCAGGAAGGCCGGGTCGCCCTGGAAGAAGGGGCCGTCGGTGAGCACCGACAGGCAGGCGGCGCCCCCCGCCTCGTAGGCGCGGGCCAGGGCCGGCGGATCGAAGTCCGGGCGGATCAGCCCGGCCGAGGGCGACGCCTTCTTGATCTCGCAGATCAGGCCGACGCCGCCCGCCCCGGACCCACCCTCGACCTTCGCCGACAGCGCGGCGGCGAAGGGGCGCACGGGTGGCGCGGCGCGCGCCTCGGCCTCCAGGCTGGAGAGCGGCCGGTTGGCCAGTCGGCGGGTCAGGTCCTCGCGGGTGGTGGCGCAGATGCGCTCCAGAACGTCGCTCACGCCTCGGCGCCCTCCTCGACCGCGCGGTGGGTGATGGACACCAGCCGGGCCAGGGTGGCCTTGGCCGCGCCGCTGTCCAGGGCCTCGGCGGCCAGGGCGGCGCCGGCCGGGAGGTCGGGGGCTTTGTCGGCCACCACCAGGGCGGCGGCGGCGTTGAACACGACGATATCCCGGTAGGGGCCGGGGGCGCCGTCCAGCATGGCGCGGATGGCGTCGGCGTTCTGATCCGGCGTGCCGCCCTTCAGGTCCGCCGGCTGGGCGCGGGGCAGGCCGGCGTCCTCGGGGGTGATGGTGAAGGTCCTGAGCGCCCCGTCCTCCCAGGCGGCCACGTGGGTCTCGGCGGTGGTGGTGATCTCGTCCAGGCCATCGGCGCCGTGCACCACCCAGGCCCGCTCGGCCCCCAGGCGGCCCAGCACCTCGGCCAGCGGCTCCACCCAGGCGTGGGCGAACACGCCCATCAGCTCTCGCTTGGCGCCGGCCGGATTGGACAGCGGTCCGAGCAGGTTGAAGATGGTGCGCACGCCCATCTCGCCGCGTACCGGGGCCACGTGCTTCATGGCGCCGTGGTGGCGCTGGGCGAACAGGAAGCCGATGCCGGCCTCGCGCATGGCGGTCTCGACCAGCGGCAACGGCGCGTCCAGGTTCACCCCCAGGGCGGCCAGGACGTCCGCCGCGCCGCTCTTGGAGGAGGCGGCGCGGTTGCCATGCTTGGCGACGGGCACGCCGCAGGCGGCGGTCACCAGGGCGGCGCCGGTGGAAATGTTGTAGGTGCCCGAGGCATCGCCCCCGGTGCCGACCACGTCCATGGCGCCCTCGGGGGCGGTGACCCGGGTGGCCTTGGCGCGCATGGCGCGGGCGGCGCCGGTGATCTCCGCCACCGTCTCGCCGCGCACCCGCAGGCCCATCAGCAAGGCGCCCATCTGGGCGGGCGTGGCCTCGCCGGCCATCAGGGTGTCGAACACCTGGGTGGCCTGGTCCTCGTCGAGGGGATGGCCGTCGGCGACGTGGGCGAGCAGGGCGCGGAAGGCCGGATTGGAGGCGGTCATGTCAGGCGGCTCTTTCGTGAGCGGGGTCCAGGGGCGTCAGGCCGGGCACCCCGGCCAGCTCCAGGAAGCGGCGCAGCAGCCGGTGGCCGTGGTCGGAGGCGATGCTCTCCGGATGGAACTGCACCCCGTGCAGCGGCAGGGCGCGGTGCTGGAGACCCATGATCAGGCCGTCGGCCGTCTCGGCGGTGACCTCCAGGCTGTCGGGCAGGCTGTCGCGCGCCACCACCAGGGAGTGATAGCGGGTGGCCACGAAGGGGCTGGGCAGATCGGTGAAGATCCCCTGGCCCGTATGATGGATGGCATCCGTCTTGCCGTGCATGGGCGCCGGCGCGCGCACCACCTGGCCGCCCATGGCCTGGCCGATGGACTGGTGACCCAGGCAGACCCCGAACACCGGCAGGCCCTCGGCGGCGGCGGCGCCGATCAGGTCCAGGCAGATGCCGGCGCGGTCGGGGTCGCAGGGCCCGGGAGAGATGATGATGGCGGTCGGCTTGAGGGCCATGGCCTCGGTGACGGTCAACGCGTCATTGCGGTGAACGGCGACCTCGGCGCCCAGTTCGCCCAGATAATGCCACAGGTTGTAGGTAAAGCTGTCGTAGTTGTCGATGAGCAGCAGCATGACGTCCCCCGAGGCCGGGTGCCGGGCGCCTGGGCCCGGAGTCGGATCGGTGGGCAGGATCGCAAGGGGCGCCGGGTGGGTCAAGTCTGGGTGGCGTACACGCTATATCTCGGGTCGATGTATTGAGTTGATACATGGGTCGAATCGTTGTATATAGGCCACGATCACGTCGTCTCCCATTCACCGGACGCCATGCATGCCCGAGGTCGACCACCATGCCCCTGGATGCCAAGACCCTCTGCCTGGGCGCCCTGGAGGCCGGTTTTGATACCGGATACGACATCCGCAAGGCCTTCGAGGACGGTCCGTTCCAGCACTTTCAGAGCTTGAGTTACGGCTCCATCTACCCGTCCTTGAACGCGTTGCTGGTCGAGGGCCTGGTCACCTGCGATGCCCGCAGCGGGGACGGGCGCCGCGACAAGAAGGTCTATGCGATCACCGAAGCCGGGCGGGCGGCCCTGCAAACCGCCCTGAAGGGACCGCTAGCCGAGGACCAGTTGCGCTCGGAAACCATGTTCGCGATGGCGTTCGTTCACCTGATGTCGCGGGACCAGGTGGTTCGGATTCTGGACGACTACGCGCGCGCGAACCGGCGCCTCGGCAAGGAACTGGGGCGCCTGCTCCAGGAGACGATGTGCGACAACCCGGGGCACCGGTTCCTGCTGCGCCTGGGCGAGGAAGGCTCCGAGATGTGGGCGCGTTGCATCGAGGTCCTGCGCGACGAACTGGTGGCCGCCCTTGACGCCGCCCTGGACAAGGACCAGCCGCGCGCCGGCGACGCGACCGATCGCGCGGCCTCCTCTGACGCGGGACCCGAGGCCGGATCCGGCGACTCAGCCCTCATGGCCGCGGCGATCGTTCCGCGGGCCCCGGATCATGGGCCTGGCCCTCGCCTCGGCCCCGAACCACACGATCCACGAGATCCACGATGAAATCTTCGTACGTGATAGCCGCCCTGATTTCCCTGACCGCCGCGGGCTGGGTGGCCTCCGGCATGATTGGTCTGGACGGCGGCCTCATGGCCGCCGAGCACGACTTGCGCCCGCCGGCCGCGGTGGCCGTCGATGGCGCCGGCCCCCTGGTGCGGGTGCGGGTGCGTCATCAGGCCGCCGAGGAGCGGCTGGACGCGCTGACGGTTCTTGGGGAGACCCGCGCGTCGCGCCTGGTGGACGTGCGCGCCGAGACCACCGGCCGCGTCGAGGCGGTGCCGGTGGCCGAGGGCGCCGTTGTGGCCACGGGCGACACGCTGGCCACGCTGGCCATGGACGATCGCCTGGAGCGTCTGAGCCGCGCCGAGGCTGCCGTGGCCCGCTGGCAAGACCGGGTTGAGGGCGATCAGCGCCTGGTCAGCCGAAACGTGGCCAGCCGCCGTACGCTGATGGAATCCAAGGAGGAGCTGGAAGCGGCGCGCGCCGATCTGGCGGCCACCCTGCTGGACATTGACCATACCGATCTCAAGGCGCCCTTCGACGGTGTGTTGGAAACGCGCCTGGCCGAGGTGGGCGACTATCTGTCGCCGGGCGATCCAGTGGCCCAGGTGGTGGACCTGGATCCCTTGACGGTGGTGGCCAAGGTCGCCGAGGCCGAGATCGACCGCATCCGTCCGGGCCAACCGGGCTCGGCGACCCTGGTGACCGGGGAAACGGTCGAGGGCCGTGTCTCCTTCATCGCCCGCGTGGCCGATGGGGTCACCCGCACCTTCGCCGTGGAGCTGGAGGTGCCCAATCCCGACCGCGCCATTCCCGAGGGCATGACCGCCGAACTGAACCTGCCCCTGTCCAGGTCCAGGGCCCATCGCATCTCGCCGGCGGTGCTGTCCCTGGACGGCCAGGGCAACGTTGGTGTCAAGGTCGTGGACGGCGAGTCCCGGGTGGCCTTCCATCCCGTGACCCTGGCCGGTGACGAGTCGGGCGGTTTGTGGGTCGAGGGACTGCCTGACCCGGTCACCCTGATTATCGTCGGTCACGAGTTCGTCAACGTCGGCCAGCGCGTCGAGACGGTCTCGGAGGAGACGATCGCCGCCAACGCCCGTGCCCTGGCGGTGGCCGACCGGGCGGACCTGGACGCCGGGCGGGCGCCCACCGCGACCGTCGACACGCTTGATAGCCGGGCGGCCGGCGTGTCCGACGCCGGTCATGCCGCATCCGTCAAGGAGGGTGCCGACGCGAGCGCCCAGGACCAAACGGACGCGTCGGGGACGCACCCATGAACGCCATCATCAATGCAGCCCTGGGTCGCTCGCGCACTGTGCTGGCGACCCTGTTCCTGGTGCTGGTCGCCGGCACCGTGGCGTTCATCGACATCCCCAAGGAAAGCGTCCCGGACATCCCCATCCCCATCATCTACGTGTCCATCACGCACCAGGGTATTTCGCCCGAGGATGCCGAGCGCCTGCTGATCCGGCCGATGGAGCAGGAGTTGAAGGGCATCGAGGGCGTCAAGGAGATGCGCTCCACCGCCTACGAAGGCGGGGCGAATGTCCTCATGGAGTTCGAGGCCGGGTTCGACGAAGAGCAGGCCAAGCGCGATGTTCAGGAGCAGGTGGACGTCGCCAAGGTGGACCTGCCCGAGGAGACCGACGAGCCGACCGTCCACGAGGTCAACATCAGCCTGTTCCCCATCGTCGTCGTGACCCTGGGCGGCGATATCCAGGAACGCGCCCTGCTGCGCATCGCCGACGATCTGGCCGACGAGATCGAGAAGATTCCCTCCGTGCTGGAGGTGGACATCGGCGGGGATCGCGAGCAGCAGGTGGAGATCATTGTCGATCCGGTGCGTCTGCAAAGCTATGGCCTGGCCAACGCCGACGTGGCCGAGGTCATCGCCCGCTTCAACCGATTGGTTGCCGCCGGAACCATGGACACGGGAGAGGGGCGCTTCTCCATCAAGGTGCCCGGCCTTTATGAGGACGTGTCGGACATCCTCGATCAGCCGGTGAAGTTCACCGGGGATTCGGTGGTGCGGCTGCGCGATTTCGCCACCGTGCGCGCCACCTACAAGGACCCGGAGGGTTTCGCCCGGGTGAACGGCCAACCGGCCGTGACCCTGGAGGTCAAGAAGCGGGTCGGCGAGAACATCATCAACACCGTCGAGGCCGTGACCGCCTTGGTGGAGCGCGAGCGCGTTCATTGGCCCGCGGGGATGGAGGTCAACTTCATCCAGGACCAGTCCGAAGACATAAAGACCATGCTCTTCGAACTGCAGAACAGTGTCATCGCGGCCGTGCTGCTGGTGATGGTGGTGGTGGTGGCGGCGCTGAGCCTGCGCTCCGGTCTGCTGGTGGGGGTGGCCATCCCGGGATCGTTCCTGATGGCGATCCTGTTCCTGGCGGCCATGGGCATGACCGTCAACATGATGGTGCTGTTTGGGCTCATCCTGGCGGTGGGCATGCTGGTGGACGGCGCCATCGTGGTGACCGAGTACGCCGACCGCAAGATGCTGGAGGGCCTGCCGCGACGCGAGGCCTATGGCCTGGCCGCCAAGCGCATGGCCTGGCCCGTGATCGCGTCGACCGCCACGACGCTCGCCGCCTTCATGCCGCTCCTGTTCTGGACCGGCACGGTGGGCGAGTTCATGAAGTACCTGCCCATCACGCTGATCGCGACCCTGTCGGCCTCGCTGCTGATGGCCCTGATCTTCGTGCCCACCTTGGGCGCGCAGATCGGCAAGGCGGGCATCGCCGATCCCAGGACCATGAAGGCGCTGTCGGCCAGCGAGCGTGGTGACATCACGGCCTTGAGGGGCGTCACCGGCACCTACGTCCGCACGTTGTCGATCGCGCTGCGCAGGCCGTCGGTGGTGCTGGTGCTGGCGTTTATGGGCCTCTTGGCAAGCTGGTGGGCCTACGCCGAGTTCGGGCGCGGGGTGCAGTTCATCCCCGATGTGGAGCCGAAGCTGGCCAACGTGCTGGTGCATGCGCGCGGCAACCTGTCGATTCATGAGAAGGATGCCTTGGTGCGCGAGGTGGAGGGCCGGATCCTGGCCCTGCCGGACTTCGAGGCCGTCTATGGCCGCAGCTTCAACCGAGCACCGCATGACGCCGCGGAGGACACCATTGGCGTCATCGGCCTGACCTACAAGGACTGGCAGGTGCGCCGGAAGTCCGAACTCGTCCTGGATCTGATCCGTGACCGCACCGCCGATCTCGCCGGCGTGCGCATCGAGATCGATGTGCCCGACGAGGGGCCGCCGGTGGGCAAGGATATCCAAGTGGAGCTGAGCGCCCAGGAGGCGGCCGAACTGTCCGAGACCGTCGAACTGGTGCTGTCGGCGCTAGACGAGATCGGCGACTTCGTCGACGTGGAGGACAGCCGCCCCATCCCCGGCATCCAGTGGGAGCTGGACGTGGACATGGGTCAGGCCGCCAAGCTGGGCGGTGATGTGGCCGGGGTCGGTAGCATCGTGCAGTTGGTGACTGAAGGCTTGAAGGTGTCCTCCTTCCGCCCGGATTCGGCGAAGGACGAGGTGGATATCGTTGTCCGCTATCCCGACGACCGGCGCTCGATGAACCAGCTCGACCAGCTTCGCCTGAACACGACCGCCGGGCTGGTGCCACTGTCGGCCTTTGTTGAACGGACTCCCGCGCCCAAGATCAGCCAGATCGAGCGCGTCGATGGCCGGCGTGTCATGACCGTCAAGGCCAACGTGATCTCCGGTGTGCTGCCCGATGACAAGATGAAGGAGATCCGGGCCTGGATGGCGGCCAACGCGGAGCGCTTCCCGATGGGGGTGGACATCGCCTTCAAGGGGGAGGACGAGGAGCAGAAGGAGTCCCAGGCGTTCCTGATGAAGGCCTTCGCCGTCGCCCTGTTCATGATGGCGGTGATTCTGGTCACGCAGTTCAACAGCTTCTATTCGGCGTTCCTGATCCTGTCGGCGGTGATCATGTCCACCGTGGGCGTCATGCTGGGGCTGCTGATCACTGACCAGGCCTTCGGTGTCATCATGACCGGGGTGGGGGTGATCGCGCTGGCCGGCATCGTGGTCAACAACAACATTGTGCTCATCGACACCTACGACCGCCTGAAGCATGAGTTCCCTGACCCGCGCGAGGCCATCCTGCGCACAGGGGTGCAGCGCTTGCGGCCGGTGATGTTGACCACCATCACCACCGCGCTTGGCCTGCTGCCCATGATGCTGATGCTCAACATCGATTTTATCAACCGCACCGTCTCCTACGGGGCGCCGTCGATGCAGTGGTGGACCCAGTTGGCCAGCGCGGTGGTCGTGGGTCTGTTGTTCGCCACCGTGCTGACCCTGGTGGTCACTCCCAGCGCGCTCATGCTGAAGGCCAACATGGAGGCCCGGGGGCGGCGCCGGCGCGAGGCCCGGGCGGCGCGGCGCGCGGCGCGGCGGATGGTCTCGACCGGACCCGGGGCCGGCGGCGTGGCCGCGCCGGTGCCGGCGGATCATAGCGGTGATGGCACCGACGGCGGCGACGGCGTGGCGGGGCCGCCCGATGTGGGCGACGGTCCGGACGGGGCAGGCGGAGAGGGCGACGCGCCAGCCAAGGACACGCCGCCGCGCCCGGCGGCCGCCGAGCGCGCGCGTCTGCCGGTCGCGTCTGGCCTGCGGCCGGGGATGGCGTAACGGGATGTGGTGGAGGCGGGGGCGGGGCTACCGCGCCCGCTCCCCCATCCGCTCCACATACCGCGCCCGCAGGTGCCCAAGGAACACGTCGGGGTCCAGCGGCCGGCCGGTGGCCGCCGTCAGCAGGTCCGGCGCCGTCACCAGACAGCCCTTTTCGTGCACGGTCTCCCGCAGCCAGTCCAGCAGCGGGCCGAAGTGGCCGCGCGCCAGGTCCTCGGGGATGGATGGCCGCGCCGCCACGGCGGCCTGGAAGAGCTGCGCCGCCGTCATCGCCCCCAGGGTGTAGGTGGGGAAGTAACCGAAGGCGCCGTCATACCAGTGGATGTCCTGGAGGCAGCCGTCGCGGTCCGTGGGCACCTCCAGGCCCAACAGGTCCTTCATGCCCTCGCGCCAGGCGCCGGGCAGGTCGTCAACCGCCAGGTCACCGGCGATCATCGCCCGCTCCAGCCGGAAGCGCAGGATCACGTGCACGGGGTAGGTGACCTCGTCGGCGTCGACGCGGATCAGGCCCGGCGCGACCCGCGTGTACAGGCGATGCAGGGTGTCGGCGTCCCAGCCGGGCGCCCGCGGGTCGCCGGCCAGCAACTCGGCCATCAGCGGTGCCGCCCAGCCCAGAAAGGCGCGGGAGCGGCAGGCCTGCATCTCGATCAGCAGGCTCTGGCTTTCGTGGATGCTCATGCCCAGCGCCCGGCCTACCGGCTGGTCGCGCCAGGCGGCGGGCAGCCCGCGCTCGTACAGGGCGTGGCCGGTCTCGTGCAAGACCGCCATGATCGCGCCCGTCGCGTCAGCCTCGTCATAGCGGGTGGTGATCCGCACGTCGTCGGGCACGCCGCCGCAGAAGGGGTGCAGGCTCTGGTCGAGGCGGCCGTGATGGAAATCGAAGCCGAGGGTCTCCATCAGGCGCCGCGCCAGCGCCTCCTGCCGGTCCGCCGGGAACGGCCCGGCGGGTGGGGTGGGGGCCGGTCCCTGGGCGGCCAGCGCGTCATCAAGGATGCCGGGCAGGGTCTCGGCCAGGCGGTCGAACAGCGGGGCGATGGCGGCGGCGCGGGCGTCGGGCTCGAACTCGTCCAGCAGCGCGTCGTAGGGGTCGCAGCCCAGCACCCCGGCGCGGGCCTGTCCGATCTCCCGGGTCAGGGTCAACACCCGCGCCAACGGTGCCCGCACCGCCGCGACGTCGTTCTCCGCCCGGGCCCGGCGCCAGGTCATCTCGCACGCGGCGCAGGCGTGGGCATGCGCCGCCACCAGGTCCGAGGGCAGGGCGGTGGCGTGGCGCCACTGACGGCGCATGGCGCGTAGGTTGGCGGCCTCCCAGGGGTCGGCGTCCGGGCTGGCCTCGGCGGCGTCCAGCAGGTCTCCCACCTCGGGGGCGGTCAGCAGCTCGTGGGCCATCGCCTTGAGGGTGGCGAGCTGGGCGGCGCGGGCCTCGGCGCCGCCCGCCGGCATGACCGTGGACAGGTCCCAGTGCAGCACCCCGGCGGCGTCCTGAAGGTGGGTCAGGCGGGCGAAGCGGGTCTTCAGGACGGCGATGGGGGGGATGGCCTCCATGCGGGCGGACTCCTTGGCGGGCGCGATGGGCGCGACGAGACGGGTGTTGCCTGGAACGTCGGAAACGGCCGCGTCGCCGTCAAGAGACCGTCTCTTCCCGCTTCACGGTGATCGCATATGGACCGAAAGGGTTTGGCCTGCCAGAGCAAACGACCATCGCGCCAGACATCATAGGCGGCATGGTTGGCGACGATACCCGGGCGACGCAATCCAGGGGCGGAGGTCGTGCCGGGTGCCCTGGATTGCGTCGGAGCTCATGCTCCTCGCAATGACAGATCAAGCATCGCTGTTCAAATGGGATCACCCTGTCTCCGCGCCTGGGCTCCCCATAAGACAAAGCCGCCCCGGCCGATGAGGCGCGGGGCGGCAAGACGGGGGAGGGTGGGTGCGTGCCGCGCGGCCTCTCCTACTCCCCTGGCGCGGTCCCGGCCGGGGCCGTGCTGGCCACCTCGGTGGTATCGCGCAGGCTTGCATAGAGGCGGTCGGTCTCGGTCTTGTGGGCGAGGAACCGCTCCAGGTCGGCGCCGGACAGCTTGATGGCCGGCTGGAAGCGCACGCCCATCGGGTTGACCTTCTTGCCGTCGCGGATGATTTCGTAGTGCAGGTGCGGGCCGGTGGAGCGGCCGGTGGAGCCGACCCGGCCGATCACGTCGCCCTGCTGCACCCGCTGGCCCGGTTGGACCAGGATGCGGCTGAGGTGGGCGTAGGCGGTGGAGAACTCGCCATTGTGACGGATTTGGATGTAGTTGCCGTAGCCGCCGTTGCGGCCGGCCCGCTTTACGACGCCGTCGCCGGCGGCGTAGATGGGGGTGCCGGTGGGGGCGGCGAAGTCCACGCCGGTGTGCATCTTCGAATAGCCCAGGATGGGGTGGCGGCGCATCCCGAAGGACGACGAGATGCGGGCGCCGTCGATGGGGGTGCGCATCAACGGCTTGCGCACGCCCTGACCCTGGTCGTTGAAGTAGTCGAGGGTGCCGTCCTGGGTCTCGTACGCATAGGCGACGATCCGCTCGCCACCATTGGTCAGGGCGGTGAACAGCATCTCACCGCTGCGCACCGGTTGCCCGTTGGCCGTGCTGAAGCGCTCGTACATGATCTCGAAGGTGTCGTCCTTCTGGATGTCGCGCTGGAAGTCGATGTCGTAGGACAACACGCGGATCATGTCGGCCAGCGCCGCCTCGGAGACGCCGGCGTCAACGGCGGCCTGATAGAGGCTGCCGGTGATGGGGCCGCCGAAGCGGACCACCTCGCGCGTCAGGGCTTCCTTTTTCTCCTCGGCGCTGTAACCGGTGTCGCAGTCGGGATCGACGTGAACGACGACCTCGGTGTCCAGGCTCGGTTGCAGGGCGAACCCCTGGAAGCGGCGGTTCGTGTCGCTGGCCGGGGCGGAGAAGCGAACGTTGATCACATGGCCCGGACGCAGGCCGCGGGGGTCGTACACCTCTTCCAGGGCCTTGATGGCCCGGTGGGCCTCGATGCGGTCCACGCCGGCCTTGATCAGCAGGCCGATGAGGGTGTCGCCGGAATCGACGCGGGCGGGGACCTCCAGGGAGCGCCCGGCGGCGTCCCCGCTGGTGGCCGCCGGCGGCGCCGCGGCGACCATGGTCGACAGGGCGCCCATGGTGAAGCCGCGCGTGACGGCCGTCGGGGGGACGCCCCGGGTGGCGTCCAGGGTGTTGCCGGCGCCGACCGCGAGGGTCGTGGTGGTGGCTTCGGGGCCGGCGGGGCGGGCGCGTGGCGGTGGCTTGCCGTCCAGCGCGGCGATGAGGGCCATGTCCGTCAGCGAGGCGGATGTTTCCGGGCCAGTCCCCAGGTCGGCGCTGGCCGGGGCTCCAACGATTAGAAGGCTTGCCATCGCGGTAACGGCGAGCCGTCTGACCCATGTCCCTCCGGCGGCGGGGCCGGTGGCCGTGGTGGTCTGGTGAGCTGGTGTCCTGGGATCCGCCGTGGGATCGACCATCGCACTCCTCATCCCCTTCTCTCCATCCCTTGTCATTTATGGCGGGGCCTTGTGCCCCGAGATCCCGATCCGCGCGGCGCTGGCGTGGTCGCGCGCTGGTCCCCCGTTGGCGCGGCGCCCTGGCTCTTGCGTCCGGTCCGTCGTCGACCGATCCCGGCATGGCTGTTTCAGGTCCGTTTTTCGACCAAGCCATGTTCACACACGGGGGGCGACCCTCAGACTGCCGAACACGACTCGGGAAGTCAACAGAACAGACTTCAAAAACAGAGGCTTCAGGCGTGTTATTTGAGTCACGCATTATTC
>JANQGN010000707.1 GCA_028277295.1 Rhodospira sp. | reverse complement strand
TTCCGCACGAGGGTTAACAATGGGTGAGGGACGGCCCTTTTTGCGGGTCTTGCCGGACAAACGGCTTTGGCGGGATTGGCCAGGGCTCCGAACGCGGATTGACAAACGTTCACAAAGCGCCGTCCGAGAGGACCGGAACACGCGATGGAGATCCTTCGGTCGTTTCCCTCCCTCAGGATGAGGTTGTTTTAAAGGTACAAACCTCATCCTGAGCGCCTGAAAGGTGCGAAGGATCTCCATCGAACGCGCGGAATCGTTGCTCGCGTTAACCTGAGCCCCTTGCCCTGCCGCGAGGCCAATGAGGAGGAGGCGTCCCAATGCCTGCGATTTACGCAGGGCTTTTCGGGCCTGCCTGTTCAGTGCGCGGTTGACGGGAGCCCACGGGGTTCCCAAGCTATCGAGGTGGGATCCTCCCGCCTCCAGAAACCAGCCCGGACACCGTTCATGTCGCTGCTCCGTCCGGCCCGCGCCCGGGCCATCATCCACCGCAAGGCTCTGACGGCGCGCCTGGATCAGATGGCGGCCGAGGCGCGCGAGGCCGGCCGGCCGGTGCGCGGTCCGCTGCTGGAGGCGCTCAAGGCGGCCCTGGCCGAGGGGCGCGCCGAGGTCCGCCGCCGCTTCGAGGAACAGGGCGGCAAGGGGGCCGAGGTGTGCGCCGGCAACACCTACCTGTTCGACCAGCTCCTGCGGCTGCTGCACGATTTTGTGGTCACCCATCAGTTCCCCAAGCAGACCCGCACCACCGGCGAGAAACTGGCCATCCTGGCGCTGGGGGGCTATGGGCGCGGCGAGATGATGCCCTTTTCGGACATCGATCTGCTGTTCGTGTTGCCCTACCGGGCCACGCCCTACACCGAGCAGGTGGTTGAGTCGATTCTTTACGTGCTGTGGGACCTTGGGCTGAAGGTGGGGCATGCCACCCGCTCGGTGGACGAGTGCCTGCGCCAGGCGCGCGCCGACATGACCATTCGCACCTCCTTGCTGGAGGCGCGCTATATCTGGGGCGAGCGGGACCTGTTCGAGGCGCTCAGGAGTCGCCTGTACACCAAGGTGATCGCCGGCACCGGCACTGAGTTTCTGGAAGCCAAGCTGGCGGAACGCGATCAGCGGCACGAGAAGCTGGGGGATTCCCGGTACGTGCTGGAACCCAACGTCAAGGAAGGCAAGGGCGGCCTGCGGGACCTGCACACCCTGTTCTGGATCGCCCGCTATCTGTACCAGGTCTCCGACGTGGAGGACCTGGTGGGCAAGGGGGTGCTGACCCCCAGGGTGGCCCGCACGTTCACCAAGGCGCGCGCCTTCCTGTGGACGGTGCGCTGTCACCTCCACTATCTCAGCGACCGCGCCGAGGAGCGCATCACCTTCGACGTTCAGAAACCCATCGCCGAGCGCATGGGCTACCGCGACCGCCCCGGGGCGCGCGACGTCGAGCGGTTCATGAAGCACTATTTCCTGGTGGCGCGCGACGTTGGCACGCTGACGCGCATTTTCCTGGCGGTGCTGGAAGAGCAGCAGAAGCGCCGGCCGCTGCTGACCATGACGGGGCTGGGCCTGCGCAAGCGCAATCTCGAGGGCTTTGTCCTGGACAACGGCCGGCTGTCGGTGCCAGGGGCGGAGACCTTCGCGACCGATCCGCGCGCGTTGCTGCGGGTGTTCCTGGTGGCCCACGAGCAAGGGCTGTCCCTGCACCCGGACACCCTGCGCCTGGTGACGGAGAACCTGGCGCGGGTGAAGGCGCTTCGTGACGACCCCGAGGCCAACGCCCTGTTCCTGACCATGCTCGCGCACCAGAAGGAGCCCGACAGCCTGTTGCGGGGGCTGAGCGAGTCCGGCGTCTTCGGCCGTTTCATTCCCGACTTCGAGCGGGTGACGGCGCAGATGCAGTACGACATGTATCATGTCTACACCACGGACGAGCACACCGTGCGGGCCATCGGCATCCTCAGCCGTATCGAGGCCGGCGCCCTGCGCGATCGCCTGCCGGTGGCCTCCGAGGCCGTGAAGACGGTGCAATCGCGCCGCGCCCTCTACGTGGCGGTGCTGTTGCACGACATCGCCAAGGGGCGTGACGGTGACCACTCGGTGCTGGGGGCCGAGATCGCCCTGTCCCTGTGCCCGCGTCTGGGTCTGGACGAGGAGGAGACGGAAACCGTCTCCTGGCTGGTGCTGCATCACCTGGACATGAGCCGCGTGGCCTTCCGCCGCGACGTGGATGACCCGCAGACCATCGCCAGCTTTGCAGAGTTGGTGCAGTCCCCGGAGCGCCTGAAGCTGCTGCTGGTGCTCACGTGCGCGGACATCATGGCGGTGGGGCCGGCCATCTGGAACAACTGGAAGGCGGCCCTGCTGCGGGAGCTATACTATCGAACGGAAGAATTCCTCACGGGCGGCCTGTCCGCCGAGGCCCAGGATCGGCGCGTGGAGCGCCGCAAGGCTGCCTTGCGGGACGCCCTGTCCGATCTTCCGGGCGATCGTGTCGAACGCTTCCTGGGGCTGGGCTATCCTGGCTACTGGCTGACCTTCGACACCGAGACGCACGCCCGCCACGCCCGGTTGGTGTTCGCCGCCGAGGACGATACCCGCCCCGGGGAGCGAGTGCTCGCCCAGGAAACCCGGGTCGATTCCGCCCGGGGCGTGACCGAGGTGCTGGTTCACGCCACCGACCACGCGGGTCTGTTCCGCGAGATCGCGGGGGCGATGGCGCTGGCCGGGGCCTCGATCGTCGACGCCAAGATTTTCACGCTGACCAATGGCCTGGCCCTGGACACCTTCACCGTGCAGTCGGCCGAGGGCGAGGTTCTCGATCAGCCGGCGCGGCTGGAGCGGCTTAAGGCCACGATCGAACAGACCCTCATGGGCGACGTGGACCTGCGCGGCGAACTGGCCCGCAAGGCACCGCGCCTACCGGCCCGCACCCAGAGCTTCCATGTGCCGCCCCGCGTGCTGTTTCATCTGGATGCGTCCACGACCCACACGGTGATCGAGGTCAATGGCCGCGACCGATCCGGGTTCCTGTATTCGGTGACCGATGCCCTGACCGAAATGAACCTTCAGATTGCCAGTGCCCGCGTGAATACCTATGGGGAGCGGGTGGTCGACGTGTTCTATGTGAAGGACATCTTCGGCATGAAGGTGACCCATCCGACCAAGCTTCGTCAGATCAAGAAGGACCTGATGAAGGCCATCACCCTTCAGGCGCTGGAAAGCCGTCACCGCGCGCCGGTGGTGCGCGAGGCCGACCGCGCCCGGCGCCGCGCCGGCCGCGCGGCGGAGTAGGGTCGCTTTCCGCCGGGCGGCCGCCGGGACCGGTCGTCAGTGTAGCGTGTAGCGCACCATTGCGCCGGGAGGCGGTGCGCTGCCCACCTCTGTCGAGGCGGTCGAGCGCACTCTAAGCGTCTACGCGTCACCGCAAGAGGTAACGTCAGGTACCGTTGGCATCATACCAGCGGCATTGATCCTGACTCGTCAGGATCAATGCCGTACGTGGCTTCGCCATGCCGGCCGACCGACGAAAAGGTCAACCGTTTCGTCGATCTTTATTATCTGGCGCCTTGCCCTCGACCGCTGCCAGCGCCGCGTTGGCCTGGGCCAGGTCCGCGACCGTCTCCTGAGCCGGATAGAGCTGCCCGCCGGCATCCCGGAAGGTGGCTGCCATGTGCGCCATGCCCTCGGCGGCCGTGTCCCGGGCCTCCCGGCTGATCCGCATGGCGCAGAACTTTGGTCCGCACATGGAGCAGAAGGGAGCTGCCTTGCGGCCCTCCTCGGGCAGGGTCTGGTCGTGGAAGGCGGCCGCCGTCTCCGGGTCAAGGGCCAGGTTGAACTGATCCCGCCAGCGGAAGTCAAAGCGTGCGCGGCTGATGGCGTCGTCGCGGGCCTGGGCGGCCGGGTGGCCCTTGGCCAGGTCGGCGGCGTGGGCGGCGATCTTGTAGGTGACCACGCCGGTCTTGACGTCG
>JANQGN010000704.1 GCA_028277295.1 Rhodospira sp. | reverse complement strand
TGACCGGGCAGCGGTTCTCATGATGGCGGGGCGGCCTTTGATCTTTGACGTCCAACCTCTCCCGTCGGGGGCGCGGCGCACCGTTTCCAGGAGAGGCGGTGCGCTGCCGACCACAGACGTGGCCGTCGAGCGCACCCTACGATCAGAGTCGGAGTCATCGGCACGTGCCGCCGTTACAGGCGCATCCTGAGAACTGCTGGATTTGAACGGCCCAAATCGCCTAACGGCTTGATATGGTTCATGATCGTTTCTCTCCCGGGAAATCCAATCCTGAGTGATATCAATAGGTTAGCCTCTAACTCCGACAGACGGCTAGCCGGCAGGCGTCCCTCCATGGCCTTGGGAGACCCCGACTCGAAGGATCACTAAGGCGAGGCAATTCAATCTTTGATAGTTTCAGCTGTTCTGAAACCCCTATAAAACAAACAGCTTACTCGAGGTCCGTTGACAAGCCGCTTGGCAGTATGCGCGAGTGATACAAGCCCGCGACGCGTGAGTCTCGTCACGGGTTGGGAGGGTCCTCGTTTCTGGCGGGTCAGTATCCGGTGGTCCATCGACATCGATCCCTCACCGTCGGTCAGGCGCTTGCTGCGCCCGGGGTCAGCGCATCCGTGTCCCCCGAGGCAGACGCGGAACCTCAGACACGACCCTTGGTGACCATTATCGATCCCTGCGACAAGCACCGGGAGCACCTGAGGCGCGCCCTGAACGGCCGCTATTCGGCCGCCGCTTTCCAGAGTGCCGGCGATGCCGTGCGGGCCCTGGCGACGATCGCCGTTCCCGCCTTGATCCTCCTGGATGAACGGACATCATCCTCTGGCGGCACGGCGGGGCTCGAGACCGTGTGGTCCGATCCCTTGTTGCGGGACGTGCCCGTGGTGGGCCTGGCCAAGACCGAGGCGACCGATTTCGTGCGTGCGCTAAGGGCGAGGGGATGTCTGGTGCTGATCAAGCCCTTCCCCCGCGACAAACTCCTGATGACCATCACGTCCTCACTGACCCAGTCGATCGAGGCGCAGTGGGATACAATCGAACCGGTGCAGCGCAGTGCCTTGAAGAAGACCGTGGCAATCTTCAACGAGGTGCCTAATCTGATCCTGGAAGGTAAACCCATTCCCTATAGTGATGTCAGGGACAGTTGCGCGTGCCTGGTCGAGGCCGTCAGACATCGGAACTTCGACGCGCTTTTGGATAGCGTCAAAGGGCACGATAACTATACATACGTCCACTCCATTCGTGTCGCCACGTTCCTATCCCATTTTGGGCATGAACTGGGTCTTCGGGGTGATGACCTGTTGACCCTCGCCACTGGCGGGTTGCTCCACGACATTGGCAAGGTCTCGATCCCGCAGGCGGTTCTCAACAAGCCGGGGCGCCTGAACGAGGAGGAGGTAAGCGTGATGCGCGGCCATGTGGTCCTGAGCGTGGATATGCTCGACCACATCACGGATGTGCCACGCGGGGTTGCCACCATTGCCGCGCAGCATCACGAGAAGGTGGATGGCACGGGCTATCCGCGCGGCCTCAAGGGGGGGGCGCTGAACGACCTGGCGCGTATGGCGGCGATCGTGGACGTGTTCGGCGCCTTGACAGACCGCCGGGTCTACAAGGACCCCATGCCGCCGGAGGCGGCGCTGGATCTGATGACCGAGATGCAAGGTCACCTCGACCAGCGCCTGGTGCGACTGTTCCGGGACATGCTGCTGGACGCGGCGTCGGCGCTCAGGTCGGTATAAGCCGGTGCGCTGGCTGGTTTCTTGCCGCGCCGACCGCATCAGGCCGTTCGCGTCACCTGCGCGAGGAACGCGTAACCGCGATACAGCGGCCGGATGCGCACCTGAGCCCGGCCCTCGGCGTCGAGACGGCGCAGATAGTCCAGCAGTTCCGGCCGGTAATGCACGTGGAACAGGCCCAGCCAGCCATACAGAATGGCGCGAAACGTCTTGGGCAGTCCCGCCTGGTCGCCGAAATCGACGATATGGATGCGCCCGCCCGGGCGCAGCAGGCGGAGCGCATGTTCGACGGACTCCCGCCACGGCGGGATCATCGACAGGCTGTAGGAAAACACCAGGTGATCCAGGGGACGGCCTGTCGCGAACAGCGCCGCCGGATCGAAGGTTTGCGCCAGCCCCTGGGCCAGTGGCACGGTGTCGGCGAGGCCCGCGCGGGTCAGCTTGGGGCGGGCCGTCTTCAGCATCTCGGCGCTGGCGTCCACACCCATGAACCGTGCGCCGGGGTAGCGCCGTGCCATGCGGGCCAGGTTGCGGGCGGTGCCGCACCCAACCTCGCAGACGGTTTCCCCGGCCGCCGGGGACAGATCTTCGATCAGCCGGTCTCGGCCCAACAGGAAGTACTTGCGGGTCAGGTCGTAGATATGCCGTTGCTGCCGGTAGATCCGGTCCATCAGGGTGGTGGCGTCCATGATGACGGCCCTAGTCGCGGCGAACGTACAGATGGAACCCGCCGTAGATCGATGCCCGATCGCGCTGGGTCAGCGCCCGGCAATCGTCGGGATCGTGATCCCAGGGCGTCAGCAAGTCGGGTGTCAAGGCCGTGGTCAGCGGACTTTCCGTGCCGGCGGTGCGGAAGATCACCCGGGCGCCGGGCTTGGCGGTGCGCACGATCTGGGTCCACAACTCGTTGAGCTGGCGCTCGTTCATCCAATCCTGAGCGTCCAGGAGCACATAGCCATCAAGGCTGCGCTCCGGCTGATCGGCCAGCCACACGGTCATGGAGGCGTGGTGAATGTTCACCCGGTCGGACAGGTCCCGGAGGGACTCATAGTGGTCACGGCGCAGGTAGCGCGGCACGGCCCGGCGGTGGTGACGGTCGTAGCCGCGGCCGAACGCCTGCCAGGCGAAGTAGTTTTCCTCGATGGGGAAGTCACAGGCCAGACGCTCAAGGCGCTCGCGCAGAAGCGAGGGCACATCGCCATTCGCGGACAGCGCCAGGGCCTCGTACTGGGCCGGCGGGATGCCCAGGCCGTACAGGCTCACCGGCAGGTTGCACAAGGTGCGCACCAGCTTCTTGTCGAACAGATGGCCGACGGTGGCGTGGAACAGGGCGCGCTGTTCTTCGGGTGTGCGGACGGCAAGAAGCACCTGGGGATTGGTGCCGTGCGCCCGCGCCAGAACGTGGAGCGAACCGATGAAGCGCCCCAACAGGCCAAACCGATAGATGTTCTTGGTGAAGTAGTTGATGCGCCGTCCATGGACCGGGGTCCAGGCGGTCCAGTACCGCCGTGTGTGCTCGTCGAGATGAGGCAGCAGGTATTTGGAGAAGGCGCGGGTGTTGGCGCGCTCGTCGGCGTGCCCGAAGAACCGGAAGTAGGTCTCGTAATCCGGCAGGTGCCGCAATGCCGTCAGCTTCAAGCGGCTGAGCGCCACATGCGCCGGGTTCAGATCCACCGCGTCGATGCGGTCCGGTCTCTCGGTCAGGTAGTTGAGAATGTTGCAACCACCAGAACAGATGGTGACAATGCGCTTTCCCGCGTCCAGTTGCAGAGCTTCGATGTCAATCTCCGGATCCTCCCAGATCTGGGGATAGACAAAGCCACGGAACATGAGCGTGAACAGGCGTTCCAGCGCGCCCTTTTTTGTAATGGCCTTGTTGTTGTGCACGGCCGCGTTCAGCAGGGCGTTCTTCTTCATCGGGTCGTCGTTCCAGGCTGCTCTGTAGGGCGCGCGTGGGCGCGTGGGGGAAGGGCCCGACCGCGACACGGTCCGATGGGGCGGTGGCGGCGAGGGGCAATGGGCGCGGAGCCTTCAAGGAGTCGCGCCCCAAGGTCCGGCATCCTACCGTCTCTGCGGTGCTGGCGGAACCGGTTTCCCACAGCGGGCCGATCCCCTGGCCCGCGACCGGCGGGCCGAACCCTGGCCACGCGTGGCCCGGCGGACGATGCAGCCGACTCGCGATCGACCCGATACGGCAACGGGGTCGCCTACTCGTTCGGAAAACGAACGGCTGACCCCGATGTGATGCGGCCGGAGCGAACGGTGGCGGCGTCGCCGATGGCCCCTTACTTGAGGCCGAACCCCGCGAAGCGCTTGTTGAACTTGGCGACCTGGCCACCGCTGTCGACCAGGCGCTGAACGCCGGTCCAGGCCGGATGACTCTTGGGGTCGATGTCCAGCTTGATGGTGTTTCCGGCCATGGTCGACCGGGTCTTGAACTCGGACCCATCGGTCATGACGACCGTGATCTCGTGGTAATCCGGATGAATGCCATCTTTCATGATGCCGCTCCCGCGCAAAGAGGCGCCCTTATAGCCAAGCCGTCCCAGCGACGCAAGCGAGGGACACGGGGGAATTGGCGCAAGGACAAAAACCGCGCCGAGGGGCTCGGCCGGGGGGCACGGTGTATAGCCGTCCGGCCCACGCCACGGCAACAAAAAAACCGCCGCTCCCGGGACGGTCGCGGCGGTTCTTCATCATGACGGATCGACGGAGTCGAACCCCGGATCAGTCCTGAAGGGTCTTCAGGTAGGCGGCCACATCCGGCGCGAACTTCGGCGGCAGGCTGACGACCATCGCACTCTCATGGCCACCGGCGTACGTCTGACGGAAGGCTTCCGGGTCGGCAACGTACTCGGCAAGGTTTTCTTCGTTCCAGGTCTCAATGCCGTTCTCGGCGAACAGCGGCGCGGCCTGGTAGCGATCGAACCCTTCGACTTGGGCCGGCGGCTGACCATAGATGCCCCACAGATTCGGGCCGACCATGTGCTTGCCGCCCTTGTCGAAGGTGTGGCACGCCTTGCACACGCGGTTCGCCCACTTCTCGCCATTGGCGACGTCGCCGGCCAAGGCGACGGTGGTGCTCGCACCCAAGGTCAGGGCAACGCCCGCGGCCACCAACAGGGTCCTCAACATGGATAGTCTCCTCTCACGTTCTTCTGCGAAACCAGCGGATCGGTCCGACGCATGGACTTTAAAGGCGGCCTGGACCGGGGTGGCGCCCACTTTATGGAGCCCCATTGTCTCCCGGCACCTTAATCCAGGTATCCGCGCCCTTTTGGCCGAACCAGGACGGAACCTTATACTGGATCCCTTATCCGGGCTCAATACGGGGCGTCTTGGTTTTGCATGCCTCGGACGCGCACGAAATGATTGCTCATCTCGTCTTCCATCGTAAAAAATCGTAAAAACTGTAGGCCCTGTTTGTGGCCGGTTTATGAACCTCCAGACCGTGAGGACGATGCCCGGTGAGCGTGATGCGGGCACGCGCCCGGGCGGCCTGGCGTGGTCCGGCGAGACCCGTCGGAGGAGGGGCTGGGCGCCCCGGATGGGGCCGCGTCGCGTCCGACCGCCACTTGCAAACCGCGAAAGGAGTGTGGTAAGGAACCGACGTCTTCGGGGGGAGCCCTCTCCGGAGCCTCGATTTTTGTTGTAATTCAACGGCCTGGCGCAATCCCTGCGCGGGACGATGAACTCACTCACAAGCGGGACACGGCGACAGTGGCATCGGAATCGACGCGGGCATCAGCGCTAGCCGTTCGTTATGCGGCGGCGCTCTTTGCCCTGGCCGAGGACAACAAGGTCATCGACCGGGTGGCCGATGACTTGAGCGCGCTTCAATCCATGCTGGATGACAGCGAGGAGTTGCGCCGGTTCAT
>JANQGN010000491.1 GCA_028277295.1 Rhodospira sp. | reverse complement strand
GACCGCCGCCTTGACCTCGCCGATGAAGGCCCAGTCGGCCCGGCCGCCATAGAACTGGTCGCGGGTGCGGCCATGCACGGTGATCATGCGGGCGCCCAGGTCCTCGGCGACGCGCGCCAGGCGCGGAGCGGTGCGGTGGGTGGCATCCCAGCCCGCGCGCATCTTCACCGTCACCGTCAGGGCGGGGACGGCCCGCACCACGGCGTCAATGATCGCCGCCGCCCGGGGCTCGTCGCGCATCAGGGCGGCGCCGGCCCAGCCCTTGACGATCTTCTTCGCCGGGCAGCCCATGTTGATGTCGATGACCACCGCGCCCCGGTCGGCGCAAACCCGCGCCGCCTCGGCCATCACCGCCGGGTCATGGCCGGCCAGTTGCACGGCCAGGGGGCCGTCATCACCACCGCCATCGCTCATGCGCAGCGTCGGCGCGTGCGCATGGGCCACGCGGCCGCTGGCGATCATCTCGGAGAAGGCGAGCGGGCAGCCGAAGCGGCGCGCCAGGCGTCGAAACGGCCGGTCGGTGATGCCGGACATGGGGGCCAGCAGGACCGGGGCGTTGAGGACAAGGGTCCCCAGGGTGAGGGACGGGGTTGGGGGCATGGTTGCGGTGCCAAAACGAGGACAATGGGACTGCCATGCATAATGATTAGGCAGGCACCGCTTTATCAAGAGGCAATGCGACCGTTTTTGTCGCGCGCGCACGGCCTTGTGGTGGTGTCCCCGCGCTACACCACCACGTCGCTGATGAACTTGATCCCCGGGAAGGCCAGTGTCAGCAGCAGGTAGGCCGTCAGCAGGGTGCGCGCCGCCAGCCGCCCACGCACGCCCATCCAGCGATGCGCCGCCAGCAAGCCACCGATCACCACGAACGACAGCAGGGACAGCGCGGTCTTGTGATCCAGCATCAGGAGCGCGCCGGTCTGGAAGTACTCGACGACCATGCCGCTGATCAGGCCCAGGCCAAGCACGCCCTCGCTGAGAACCAGCAGCCTCACGGACAGGCGCTCGGACTCCGCCACCGAGGGCAGCAGGCGGGTCAGGCGCGTGGGCTGCTTGCGCTTCAGGGCGCGCTCCTGAAGGGCCGCCCCCAGCGCCGCGACCGCCGCCACGGTCAGCAGGCCATACGTGATCACCGACACCAGGATATGGAACACCAGCCACACGGGCGGTTGACCGGCGTGCATCGCCAGCACGGCGCTGCTCTCCTGGGCCCAGACGGTCGCCGCCAGGCCCAGCAGCGCCAGATAAGGCATGATCAAGGGCGACAACCGCCAGGCATGGCGGCTGTACATGGTGACCAGGAAGAAGAGAAGGCTGCTGACGGCGATGATTACCCACAGCGTCGCCGAGAAGCCGGTATGCCAGCCCTCGGACAGTTGCAGGGTCACCCAGGCGGTTGGCCCCATGGCGGCCAGCACCGTGGCCATGCTCTGAGCCAGCGGCGCGATGGCGCGCGTCAGGGGTAACAGGGCCGCCGGGAGCAGGCAGGCCACGGCGGCCAGATGAAAAACAAGCGTGTCGACCATGCGCGGACTATAGCGCGCCATAAGCCCTCTCTCAACGCGGGGGTATCGCGACCGCGAACATGACCGCCGCCATTCGCCATCGGGGTGATTGCATATGGACCGAAAGGGTTTGGCCTGCCGGCGCAAACGACCATCGCACCAGCCATCATGGGCGGCATAATTGGCGACGATGCCCGTAAGACGTCATTGCGAGCCCGCGTCATAAGACGCGGGCGACGCAATCCAGGGGCGGAAGACGGTGGACTGTGCCCTGGATTGCTTCAGAGTTCACGCTCCTCGCCATGACAGATCAAATATCGCTGTTCAAATGCGATCACCCCGCATTCACCATGACGGACAATTCCCCCGCGCGCCGAAATCCACTACCCTGCGCCCCCCTCGCGCCAGTGGCGTGACGCGGCGGCACATCAGAAAGCGGCACATCAAATAGGGACACAGGCGGACGATGACGGGCGAGAACAGGGAACAGGCGAGCGCGCGCCGGGTGGCGCTGGTGGTGGCGGCCGGGCGTGGCCATCGAGTCGGTGGCCAGATCCCCAAGCAGTACCTATCCCTGGGCGGTCGCCCCATCCTGCGCCACGCGCTGGCCACCCTGGCCGCGCACCCCGATGTGGACGCGGTGCGCGCGGTCATCCACCCGGACGACCGGCCGCTCTACGATCAGGCGGCGGGGGGACTGGACGTGCTGGACCCGGTCCCGGGCGGGGCGGAGCGCCAGGACTCGGTTCGCCTGGGCCTGGAGAGCCTGGAGGACCTGGCCCCCGAGCAGGTGCTCATTCACGACGGGGCGCGCCCGTTCCTGTCCATGGGGGTCGTCGACCGGGTCATTGCCGCGCTCGACGCCCACCCGGGCGCCATCCCCGCCGTGTCCCAGGCCGACACGCTCAAGCGTGGCGATGAAGGCGGCCTGATCAGCGGCACCGTGGATCGTGCCGGCCTGTGGCGGGCACAGACGCCCCAGGGCTTTCGCTTCGCCGACATCCTGGCGGCCCACCGCGCCGCCGCCGGCCAGGCGTTGACCGATGACGCCGCCGTGCTGGAGGCCGCCGGGGGCCGCGTCGCGCTGGTCCCGGGATCAGAGGACAATGTGAAGGTCACCACCACCGACGACCTGCGCCGGGCCGAGCGCCGCTTCCAGGGGCCGGGCGAGGTCCGGGTGGGCAACGGCTTTGACGTGCACGCCTTCGGTCCTGGCGATCACGTGATCCTGGGGGGGGTGCGTATTCCGCACACCCAGGCCCTGACGGGCCATTCAGACGCCGATGTGGCCCTGCATGCCCTGGCCGATGCCATCTACGGGGCCCTGGCCGCCGGCGACATCGGCCGCCACTTCCCGCCCTCGGACAACCGCTGGAAGGGCGCGCCCTCGGACGTCTTCCTGCGTCATGCGGGGGCCCTGGTCCAGGCCCTGGGCGGCCGGCTGGTGCACCTGGACCTGACGTTGATGTGCGAACGCCCGAAGATCGGCCCCCACCGCGCGGCCATCGCCGCCAGCATCGCCGGCATCCTGGGTCTGGACGGCGGCCGGGTGAGCGTCAAGGCGACCACCACGGAACGGCTGGGCTTCACGGGTCGTGAGGAAGGCATGGCCGCGCAGGCCACGGCGACGGTCGTCCTGCCGGGGTAGGCTCACCCGGGCCGACGGTACCCGCACCAGAAGAAAGCCGGATCGGTGTCCCGATCCGGCTCTCGCTTTAGTATCGCTTCATGGGGAAACGCGACCGCCTTCAGCTTCCGAAGCTGAGGAAGGCGTCCACGTCCATCACCACCATCAACTCGCCATCGAGGCGCACCACACCCTGGGAGATCCCCCGCCAGCGCGGATCAAGGGTGGACGGGTTGGGCTCGATGGCGTCCACCGACAGGCTGTGCACGTTGCCCACGGAGTCCACCATGAGGCTGTACAACTCGTTGCCTTCCTCGACGGTGACGCACATCACCTTCTTCTGATTTTTCGGTGGCGGCAAACCGAGGCGTTTGCGCACGTCGATCACGGTCACGATGCGCCCACGAAGGTTGATGGCCCCTGCGACCTCTGGGGGCGCCAGGGGGATGCGCGCCACTTTTTCGGGGATCAGGATGTCCTGCACCCGATCCACCGCGATTCCGAACAACTGCCCATGAACGTAGACAGTGACGAACACCTGTTCGCCAGTGACATGGGCGACCGCCCCGGACACACGGGTCGCGACGGCGGTGCTGGAGGAAGCGGCGGCAACCTGGTTCATGGTTGTGTGATCCCGGTGTCGTGGTCCCGGTGTCGTGGTCCCGGTTGGGCGGCCCCACCGGCCAAGCGTCGGCGGACAGGAACAAGAGAGTGTGTGAACTGTGCGCGCGGCGGGCCGCGACTGTCAAGAACAGGGCACCCGAGAATCTTGCGATCCGCCGAACACGGCCGCCGATTCGCCTCAGACGCGGAACAGATCCCGATGCACTTCGCGAAGCTGGGCTTTTTGCACTTTTCCCATGGTGTTTCGCGGCAGCTCCGGCACCACGAAGACGCGCTTGGGTGTCTTGTAGTTGGCCAGGTGAGCGCGGCAGTGCTCTATGATCGTGTCCTCGGCGGGCGGCGTCTCGCCGGCGGCCGGCACCACCACGGCCACCACGCCCTCGCCGAAGTCCGGATGGGGCACGCCGATAACGGCGCTTTCCAGCACAGTCGGCAGGTCATCGATGACGACCTCGACCTCCTTGGGATAGACGTTGTAGCCGCCTGAGATCACCAGGTCCTTGGCGCGGCCGACAATGAACAGGTAGCCGCGCCCGTCGATCCGCCCCACGTCGCCGGTGCGGAACCAGCCGTCGGCCGTGAAC
>JANQGN010000469.1 GCA_028277295.1 Rhodospira sp. | reverse complement strand
GGAAAGAGGATCATGGGGTCAGGGGGTCCAGCGCAAGAAGTTGGTGATCAGCCGCAAGCCGGTGGCCTGGCTTTTTTCCGGATGAAACTGGGTGCCGGCCAGGTTGTCGCGCCCGACCATGGCCGTGACCGTGCCACCATAACACACGGTCGACAGGGCCAGATCCGGCGCCTCCAGGGCCATGTGGTAGGAGTGCACGAAATAGGCGTGCTGACCAGCGCTAAGGCCCGCGAGCAGCGGGTGCGCCGGGGCCGCGATCTCCAGGTCATTCCAGCCCATGTGAGGCACCTTCAGGGCGGGATCGGCCGGCCGCACCGGCATCACAACGCCGTCGATCCAGCCCAGCCCGGGGTGCCGCCCATGCTCGCGGCCCTCGCGGGCCATCAACTGCATGCCGACGCAAATGCCGAGAAACGGCCGGGCCTTGGCGATCACGGCCTCGGTCAGCGCCTCGACCATGCCGTTAATGGCCAGCAGGCCGCACTTGCAGTCGGCGAAGGCCCCCACGCCCGGCAACACGATGCGGTCGGCGCCGGCCACCACGTCCGGCCGATCCGTGACCTGAACGCCTGTGTTCACGTGCGCCTCTAGAGCCGCGCGCTCGAACGCCTTCGCGGCGGAGCGCAGGTTGCCGGAGCCGTAATCGATGATGGCGACGAACATAGGGTCCTCGGGAACAATGAAAGCCAGCGTCAGGATCCAAGGCGGGATACGCGGACACTGGCGCGGGCTTGGAACAGGGCGACGTGAGCCTCAGGGCCGCCCCCTCAAAAGCATGCGGGGCAAAGGGAGCCGACCGCCGAGCGGACCTCTTCTAGCAGGATGAGCCCGCGGGAGAAAGGGACTCCGCCCGCGTCGCGGCAGGGCACTCGCGCCTCTCATGGTTCGCACGCGCCACGGTCGCATTGCTCCTGGCCAGGATGCCATCTCGCCGGCATACTGCAGGTACTGATAACCATTGGTTGAAACTCGTGGATGCCAAAATCGACGAAAGTGAGTCTGGATTGCAGCACCGATCGCCCTGATGGGATCACGCGTCCGCCCCGGCCCGTCCGGGGGCGGGCGGCGGCCTTGACCACCGTGATCACCCTGGCGCTGCTCACCGCCTGCAGCGCCGCCCCGCCCCTGCACACGGTGCCGCCGACCCCGCCCGTGCCGCCACTGTCGCCGGCGCAATATGAGGCCGTGGGCATCATCACCCTGGGCCACGTCACCCGGAACGCCGATCCGGGCGCCAGCTTCGGCGGGTATCGGGTGGACTCGTTCTGCGCGGGCCCCATCGCAGGCGTGGCTGCCCACGTGGGCGACGCGAATGTCACCGAGCGGTTTCGCGCCACCTTCGCCCGGGTCATGGGCGATCGGTTGGGGTTCCGCGTCGCCGGGGAGATGGACGCCCTCTTCCGCCCGACAGGCGCGGACTCCAAGGCCGAGTTCGTGGTGGCCGCCCGTATCGAGGACCTGCGCCTGTCGTTATGCCGGCGGGTCAACCTGTTGGGACGCCAGATTGGCCTGAGCGGCGAGGCCACCGCGCGTATCGCGTGGCGGATGCTGGACCGAAAGACCGAGCGCCTCATCTACGACGGCGAGACATTGGCCCGGGGCGCGCAGAGGACGCCCGCGCTGGTGCGCATCGAAGATGTGCTGCTGACCCGCCTTTTCGAGGATGCCCTGATCCGTCTAGCGGCCGACAACCGATTCCGGCGCGCGGTCGTCAGCGGCGTCCCCCGCGCCGATGCCCTCCGCCAGGCCGAGGCCATGTCCGGCGGATGGCCCCCCGCGCCGTCCAGGGCACCCACGGCGGCACCGGCCCCGTGGACCACGGCCTCGGCCAACCCCGGGACCCTGACCTTGACCGGCCCACCGCTGTACACCCGCCCCTTCTCCGCCAATGCCGATCGCATTCGCGCCGCCACCATCACCATCATGGGCATGACCGGACACGGCAGCGGTTTTTTCGTCACACGCGACGGATGGGCGCTCACCAACAACCATGTCGTCACCGACAACGAAGTGTTGCGGGTACGGCTGGTGGATGGGCGCGAATTATGGGCCCGCGTGGTGCGACGCCATCCCGGTCGCGACGTGGCGCTGCTCAAGGTCGTCGGACAGGGGCTGGAGGCCCTGCCGATCCGGCCAACCCTGGCCCAGGTGTCCGAGACCACCTACGCCATTGGCACGCCCATGAACCGCGCCCTGGGCCAGACCGTGAGCCAGGGGATCATCAGCGCCTGGCGACCCCGCGCCCGCCGTGGCCTCGACGTCTACCAGGCCACGGCCCCCGTGCACGGTGGTAACAGCGGCGGACCGCTGGTGGATGCCTGGGGCAATGTGGTGGCCATCACCGTATCCACCGTCACCGACGGCCGCGCGGCCCTGGGCTCCAGCCTGAGTTTCTTCATTCCCGTGCACGACGCCCTACGGCACTTGGGCCTCATGATCGTGCCAACACCGGGCGCCCCACCCATGACCGTTCACACGGGCGGACAGCCTGGACACTGGACGGCCCCCATGGCCGCCGCGTCCTCGACCGCGCCACACACCACCCCCCCTGACGCGCCGGGGACCATGGGTATGGTCTCCGCACCTGGTTGGCCATCGCCGGACACCAAGTCCTTCGCGCCGCCGGGACCATCGCTGTCGGTGCCACCACCCCCCGGCGGCGCCGTTCTGGATGCGCCGCTTCCGCCCGCGCCGACCTTGGGCCCAGTCACCCCAGGGCGCGTCCCTTTGCTGTGATCGCCGTATCCGTGATCGCGATGCCGGGCCGGGTCCGGGCGCCTGGATCCGGGCGCCCGGATAGACGCCAGGCGGAGGAAGGGTGGCGCGACTCCACCGGGGGTATTACAGCGAACCGCCCAGGACCCCTTTCGTCGAGGGTATGGCGTCGGACTTGCGTGGATCAATCTCGACCGCCTGGCGCAGCGCGCGGGCGAGCCCCTTGAAGCTGCTTTCGGCGATGTGATGCGCGTTCTCACCATAGAGATTGTCGACATGAAGCGTGATTCCGCCCGTCTGCGCGAAGGCCTGGAACCACTCCTTGAACAGCTCGGTATCGAACATGCCAATCTTGGGCTGGGGATAGCGGACTCGCCACACAAGGTACGGCCGGTTGGACAAGTCAAGCGCAACATGGGTCAAGGTTTCGTCCATGGGTATCAAAGCCTGCCCATAACGCTGGATTCCTTTGCGGTCACCCAGCGCCTGTGAAATCACTTGGCCAAGCGCCAACGCCGAGTCCTCGGTGGTGTGATGAAAGTCGATATGAGTATCGCCTTCGGCGCGCATGTTAAGGTCTATTAGACTATGGCGCGAAAATTGTTCGAGCATGTGGTCGAGAAAGCCGACTCCTGTCGACACATCGTAGTGCCCACTTCCGTCGAGATTGACCGAAACCGAAATCCGGGTTTCCTTGGTGGCACGCTCGAGTCTGGCTTGGCGCATTCTTTGT
>JANQGN010000328.1 GCA_028277295.1 Rhodospira sp. | reverse complement strand
GCCCCCTTGTTGGGGGTGGGGATGCAGGATCAGGGCGATGGGGGCGTTGGCGGTCTTGCTGTGGTGGTAGCGGCCTTCAAGCCGGCCTTCCGGACCGTTAAAAATGACGTCGGGCATGGGGGCGGCGGGGTTCCGTTTTGCGGGTGAAGACCGGGGCCCGGATCAAACCGGTGCGTGCGGTCACGGTGTAAGAACGTCCGGTGGCGACAGGGGTTTCCCGGGCGCCGGACAGCGGATCTCGGGACGCGGCGGTGACTCAATGGGAGCGCACAGGAGGCGCCGCGCATGAAAGCGGGCTGCCCGTCAACACCGCACTGGTCTGGTGGGCCAATGGCGGACGCGAGGGTTTGAAGTCATGACCTGTTATCCCCACTGACGGGCCGGGCTTTGTTGACCGGGTTTCTCGGATACCATACACTGATCGTTCCGTGGGCGCGCGGCTTGGCGCTGGTCTTGTTTCGGTCCGGGCCGCGTCCCCGTGCTATCCTTTGCCAAGCCCTGACGGCCGGGCACCACGCCCGTTGTGTCGGCCGGACGGCGGGCCGAGAAGGCGGGCCAAGAAAGCAGGCACAGTGCGCCACGGGGCGCGGCCGCGTTGAAAGGTGCGTGTCCGGTCACGCCAAGTGGTTCCGGGCAACGCTCGCGTCCACCGGCAGCACCCAAGGGCATGGGCGCGCCGTGGTCGAGCAGGTTGGCGACTGGCGACTCCGGGACGCACAGTAGCATGAGTCATGTTGAGGATTTCAAGCGTCATGGCATTCCGCAGGCTTAGGGAAGACATCGCCACGATCCTGGCGAAAGACCCGGCGGCCCGGTCGTGGCCGGAGGTGCTGTTCTGTTACCCCGGGCTGCATGCGGTGCTGTTTTATCGCCTGTCGCACGCCCTCTGGGGGCGTGGCTGGCGCTTCCTGCCGCGCTTGATCTCGCACGTGGCCAAGGTGTTCACCGGTGTCGAGATCCATCCGGGGGCGCGCATCGGGCGCCGCCTGTTCATCGACCACGCCACCGGGGTGGTCATTGGCGAGACCGCCGAGGTGGGCGAGGATGTCACCCTTTACCAGGGCGTGACACTGGGCGGGACCTCCCTGAAAAAGGGCAAGCGCCATCCGACCCTTAAGGACGGCGTGATCGTCGGCTCTGGAGGTCAGGTGCTGGGACCCATCATGATCGGCGCCGAGGCGCGGGTCGGGGCCAACGCCGTGGTTCTGGCCGACGTGCCGAGCGGCGCCACCGTGGTGGGCATTCCGGCCCGGGTGGTGCGACGCGATCGGGTGGATGAGACGCATCATTGCGAGTTTCAGGCATACGGGACACCCACGGATGGTATCACCGATCCCGTGGCACGCACAATCACCACCTTGACCGACCAGGTCGGACGGCTGTCGGCGCGGGTCGAGGATCTGGAACGCGCGCTGACCGAGTCGCGTGCCGAGTCGGCGGATGGGCGTGATCCCATGATACCAATTCCCTTGCGGCCGGCGCCCGAGTCGCCCGCGGCACCAGGGCCCGCCGAGTCCGGCGCGGGGGAGGACCGTCATCCACCGGCGGATGTCCCCTCGGCGCGCTGGCGGGTGGGGCCCTGACGGCCTGGCCAATCCAGCCTGGCCAACCCGCCCCCAAGGGGCTGGCGGATCAGGTTCATGGGTTGCAGGAATTGTCCTGAGCAAGTCAAGGGCCGCCGTGTCGGCCAAGGAACAGAAGGAGGGTACGGGGTGAGGCTCAGCACCAAAGGTCGATATGCGGTCATGGCGATGGCCGATCTGGCGGTTCATTCCCAGGACAAGCCGGTTGCCCTTGCTGATATCGCCGAGCGTCAGGAGATATCGCTGTCCTACCTGGAACAGCTCTTCGGTCGTTTGCGCAAGGGCGGCCTGGTCAAGAGCGTGCGGGGTCCCGGTGGCGGTTACATGTTGTCTCGGCCCGGCAGTGATATCCGCATCTCGGACATCATCCTGTCGGTCGACGAGCCAATCCAGACAACGCGGTGCTCTCCGGGCTCCCCGGCTGGCTGTCACAACAACAAGGGACGCTGCCTGACCCACGACCTGTGGGAGGAACTGGCCAATCAGATTTACCTCTACCTTAGCTCCGTGTCCCTGGAAGATGTGTGCGAGCGGCGCGTGCTGGGGACCAGTGGGTTGATCACCGGCTTCCAGGCGTCCGCCGCCCAATAGGCCGCGCTGGACGGCGGTCGACCGGGCAGAAGCAGGCGATCCGGCAGCCGCGGCCCCCATGCGTCCGACCCATGGCGCGCCCGGCCCATCGCGATCGTCTTGGCGGCCCATGATCATCGAGACCGGCGCCTCGTGGCGCCGGAGTTTTTGTTATGATCGACAACGCCGTTTATCTGGACCACAACGCTACCGCGCCGTTGCGGCCTGACGCCGCCGAGGCCATGCGGGCGGCTCTGGCGGTGGTCGGCAATCCATCGTCCGTGCATGGTCATGGCCGGCGCGCTCGACGCTGGATAGAGGACGCGCGAGAGGCCGTGGCGGCGCTGGCGGGCGTGGCACCGGCCGGGGTGGTGTTCACCGGCGGCGGGTCCGAGGCCAACGCGCTGGCGCTGTCGGGGCTCGGCGCCAGCCCTCGCCTGTGTTCGGCGGTCGAGCACGACTCGGTTCACCGCTGGGTGTCCCCCGAGGGACATGTCGCCGTGGATCACGAGGGTGTGCTCGACCTGGACGCGCTCGCGCGGGCCCTCGCCAAGGCGACGGGACCGGGCCTCCTGTCCCTGATGCTGGCCAACAACGAAACCGGCGTTTTGCAGCCAGTGGCCGAGGCCACCGCGCTGGCCCATGCGGCTGGCTGGACGGTGCATTGCGACGCGGCGCAAGCACCGGGGCGACTGTGGCCGCTGACCCTGGCCGCCCTGGGCGTGGACCTGCTGACGGTGTCGGCGCACAAACTGGGTGGTCCGGCCGGGGTGGGCGCGTTGCTCGTGACTGGCGGACTGACGCTGTCGCCGCTGGTCCGTGGCGGTGGTCAGGAGCGCGGACGCCGCGCGGGCACCGAGAACCTGGTGGGGATCGCGGGTTTTGGGGCGGCCGCCGCGGCGGTGTGCGCCGAGGGCGCGGCCGAGCCGTTCCGCCTGGCCGCTCTCCGGGACCGTCTGGAGGCGGGAATCCGGGCGAGGGCTCCGGAGGCCGTGATCCACGGCGCGGCGGTGGCGCGGCTGCCCAATACAACCTGCGTGGGGCTTCCAGAAACGGCGCCGGCCGCCGATATGCAGGTCATGCGCCTGGACCTGGCCGGCGTGTCGGTGGGCTCCGGTTCGGCCTGTTCGTCTGGCAAGGTGACCGGGTCCCATGTGCTGGGGGCCATGGGCCTAGCCGAGGCGGCGGCGCGCCGTGCCATCCGCGTTAGCCTGGGCTGGTCGACGACCGAGGCCGATGTGGACCGCTTTCTGGAGGTGTGGGCGCCCGTGGCCGCCGGTTAAGCGCGTTGACCCGGGCTGAGCCGCCGCTTGCGAGTCGCGGGCACCGGGGGTATCCATGCGCCACCCCTGGCGCGGGATGCCGGCGCGACCGGCCAGAGGATCCGCGCACTCTTTTCAAGGAGACATCCGAGGCATGCCGAAGCTCGTCTTCATCGACCGCGATGAGTCCCGCCACGAGGTGGAGGTGCCCGCGGGCCTGTCGGTCATGGAAGCGGCCCACCGCAACAACATCGACCTGGAAGGTGCTTGCGAGGGCTCGTTGGCCTGTTCCACCTGTCACGTTATCGTTGACGAGGGCTGGTTCGATAAGCTTGACGAACCCGAGGAAGACGAGGAGGACATGCTCGACTTGGCCTTCGGTTTGACCCGCACGTCGCGTCTCGGCTGCCAGATCATCATGAACGACGACCTGGATGGCCTGACCGTGCGCCTGCCCGCCGAGACCCGCGACGCTCAACTCTGATCCCGGACCCAGCGATTCCGCCATGACTGACACAGAGACCACGATCGACGACCGCGCCGCCACTGACGGCCCGCCCGAGGCCGTGCCGGGCCTGGCCGAGGCCGGCAGCCTGTTCGCCCGTCTCCGCCATGCCTGCCGAGAGGAGTGGTCGGCCTATGTGGATCACGCCTTTGTGCGCGGCCTGGCCGATGGCAGCTTGCGCCAGGAGTGCTTCCGTCACTACATGGGTCAGGACTACCTGTTCCTGATCCAGTTCGCGCGCGCCTATGCCCTGGGCGTCTATAAGAGCGAGACGCTGGAGGACATGCGCCGCATGAGCGAGGGCATGGGCTCGATCCTGGGCGAGATGGGCCTGCACGTGAAGTACTGCCAGTCCTGGGGGATCGCCCCCGAG
>JANQGN010000315.1 GCA_028277295.1 Rhodospira sp. | reverse complement strand
GTGACGGGCACGGTGGTCGAGGTGCGGGTGTTCAACCGCCGGGGCGTGGAGAAGGACGAACGCGCCCTGGCCATCGAACGCGCCGAGATCGAGCGCCTGGCCAAGGACCGCGACGACGAGAAGGCCATCCTGGAGGGCAGCTTCTCGGCCCAGCTCAAGGACCTGTTGCTGAGCCGGCGGGTGGTCTCCGGGCCGCGCGGCATGCAGGCCGGCGTGACGGTGACCGAGTCGCTGCTGGAGCAGTTCACGCCCGGTCAGTGGCGCCAGATCGCCGTCGACGATGATGCCGTGATGACCGAGGTGGAGGCGCGCAAGAAGACCTTCGAGGAAAGCATCGAACGCATTCATGCTCGCTTCGAGGATAAGGTGGAGAAGCTGCAGCGCGGCGACGAACTGCCCCCGGGCGTGCTGAAGATGGTCAAGGTCTTCGTCGCGGTGAAGCGCAAGCTGCAGCCGGGCGACAAGATGGCCGGCCGCCATGGCAACAAGGGCGTGATCTCCAAGATCAATCCCATGGAGGACATGCCCTACCTGGAGGACGGCACGCCGGTCGACATCGTGCTCAATCCCCTGGGCGTGCCGTCGCGCATGAACGTGGGCCAGATTCTGGAAACCCACCTGGGGTGGGCTTGCCGGGGCCTGGGCCATCAGGTCCATGAGATGCTGGAGGCCATCCGCCACGGCACCGGCTCGGTGGATGGGTTGCGCGACGGGTTGCGGTTCATCTACGGCCCGGATACCGAGGACAGCGCCACCATCGACGAGATGGACGATGGCGCGCTTCAGGAGATGGCCGACAACCTGCGCAACGGGGTCCCCATCGGCACGCCGGTGTTCGACGGCGCCCGCGAGGCGGATATCGTGCAAATGCTGGACAAGGCCGGGGTGGATGCCTCCGGGCAGGTCACCTTGCATGACGGCCGCACCGGCGATGCCTTCGACCGGCCGGTGACCGTCGGCTATATTTATATGCTGAAGCTGCACCACCTGGTGGACGACAAGATTCACGCCCGCTCCATCGGCCCCTACTCGCTGGTCACCCAGCAGCCTCTGGGCGGCAAGGCACAGTTCGGCGGCCAGCGCTTCGGGGAAATGGAAGTGTGGGCGCTGGAAGCCTATGGCGCCGCCTACACGCTTCAGGAGATGCTCACGGTCAAATCCGACGACGTGGCCGGCCGCACCAAGGTTTACGAGGCCATCGTGCGTGGAGACGACACGTTCGAGGCCGGTATTCCCGAGTCCTTCAACGTGTTGGTGAAGGAAATGCGGTCCCTGGGTCTGGATGTGGAACTGAATCAGTCCACCAGTTTCTGAGCAGTGACAGAGGCGTGCCGCGACCCGGCGCCGGGCCCCGAGGGGGCGAGCCGGGCGTGGCCGCGCCCTCGGTCGGATACATCCGTCGCCGGGGCGGCCGCCAGGATGGGCGGGCGGCCCCGGTCCACCGCGAACCGGCGGAGAAGGTCTCATGAATGAGTTGATGAAAATCTTCGGTCAGGTCACCGGCACGCAGTCGTTTGACGAGATCAA
>JANQGN010000267.1 GCA_028277295.1 Rhodospira sp. | reverse complement strand
GCCCAGCATGCTCTGACTATTTACTTTTCAAGCAAATCGTCCCCAAAAAGATCTTCCAGGGCGATCTGTGCCAGATCGCTCGGGATTTGCTCTAACATGCCGTGCCTTGCACGACCACTGCCTTGCAGCCTGTCCCGATCAGGCGTGCGTCCTTGACCATGACGCTGCCCGTCTCGATGATCGCCCGGGTCTCGGCCACCGTCAGGGAGCGCATTGCCTTTGGCGGTTTGCCGAACGCGCGAAAGAACCGGTAGATCATCCCGATCTTGGCCAGCAGCCCCATGCCGGCGTTTGTGTAACTGATGACGACGAACCCGCCGCCGGGTTTCAGAACCCGGCGGCTTTCTGTGACGGCTTTTTCCCGGTCCGGAATCACGTGGAGCAGGTTGACCATGACCACGGCGTCGAACGTGGCGTCCGGGTAGGACAAGGCAACGGCATCCTGCTGTTCGACATGAACATGCGGCATGTCCTTGAGACGCTGTCGGGCCGCGGTGACCATGTCCTCCGACAGGTCGGTTGCCACCACGGTTTCTGCTGTTTCCGAGATATCTTGTGTATACAGCCCGTCGCCGCACCCGAGTTCAAGCACGCGACCGGAAAGACGCAGCGCCGACACGGTGCGGCGTATCTCCTCCACGATCTGCTTGCCGACAACGTAGTTGGTACGCTCTTCAAAGTCGCTGGAGAACCGCGACCAATGCTCTTCCTTACTCAAGGTGACGTGTCCTTTGCCGATCATCGTCTTAGTGTCTGTCCGGAAAGCCTTGCTTAGCACCACATACGGCATGCGATTCGAACACCGGCACACACTATATTGTGGTTCCCGAGACTTTCCGGACGGGCTCTCAGGGCAAGCCAGTCGGGAAGCGGCGCCGGCTGGACCGCGTCTGAAGTGGAATTGGGGGACAGATTCCGGACCGGAAAATGTCTACCGAAAATCGTATATCCCTTTGTCAGACCGAAACCACGGCCATCCCTCCGTCCCGACCTGCCAGCCGACAAGCCATCGGGCGAACGCCCGGTCAAGGCTGGCCGAAGGCCACCGCGCGCAGCGCGGCTTGGTTTTGACGGGGCCGGAGCCGATGGCAGGCTGGCTATGGTCGGACGGAGGTGGTGGAGGCCGCTCCGACCCGGCTGCGTGGCGGCACGCCACAACCCCTGCGTCGGTGCCCAGGCTTATTGGAGCCTCCATCCGCGTCTTCAATTCCACATGAAACGTCGAAGAACCCCAAAAAAAACCCCGGCCGGGGACCGGTCGGGGTTCTCAGGCGAACACACGAGGTTACCACAATCACGGAGACATCAGGATCACTTGACCACACCCACCGTACCCCAGGGGGGCCTACACCTTGACAGCGGTGGCGGTCGGTGGCGTTCGTACCCATACAACCGCCAACCGAAAAAGAATAATAGACCCTCCGGCTTACGCCAACCTCAATGGTCTCATGCGTGGGGTGACAGAAGCGCATGGCTAGGGCCTGTTGACAATAGGGGCGCGGTCACGGCGGGCCGGGGTTTTCCGCTGGCAAGGAGCGGATGGCGCCGTGTGGCAGGTCCCACACAAGCCATGCGCGACGCTGTCCAGCGGGACACCCCGGCCCGTCCTCCAATCTGTTCTTATGGGGGGGGATTGGACGAAAACGGCCCGAGATGGCGTCGCTCGTCCTCGAATATGCGCGGCATGTCCTTCGTCCTCGCTCCTGATCCCGGACCGTTTTCGTCTCAACCGTGGCCGTGCGCCAATTGTCAACAGGCCCTAGTGGGTCGGCGCCGCCGAACCACCCGGTCCGTCGCCATGCCCTCCGCCGTGGTCGGCGCCGCCCGTCTGGTCGCCGGCCGCATGGACCGGAGTCGTGGGACCACCGCCCCCGGCCCCCGTGGCCGGCGCGGCCGGCGCCATCACCGGTTCCGGCTGACGGTCGGTGAAGCCCACGTCGATGATGGCGGCCTCGGGCAGAAGGTTCTCGACGGTCATGCGGAAGGTGGTGGTCTCGCCCGGGGCCAGCGTTTCGGCCGGCGGCGCGGCGACCATCTGTTGAACGAGGTCACCGTCGTCGTCCTTGAGAGCCAGCCGCAACGCCGGCACGGCGCGGACGATCTCGCTGGTGTTCGTGACGAAACCGCGCACCACCAGCAGCTTGTTGCCCTCGACCAGTTCGTGTGTCGGCACCACCTTCTCCAGGGTCAACCCAAGGCCGGGCCGCGACAGCGGAATCCCCAGGGCGGCGTACCACTTTTCCGCCGCCGGCCAGACGCCCACCAGGGCATTCCGCCCGAGATAGAACCCGCCGGCGGTGCCCGCCAACAGCACCACCACCACGACCAGCGCCGAGGCCCAGGACGGCGGCCGAAGGCCCCGCCGCTGGGCCTTCAACTGGGTACGCAGAATGCCCGGCAGGGCCTCCCGGTCGTCGTCATCGTCCAGATCGAAGTCGTCCACCAGGGCGTCCGGCTCCATGCCGTCGCCACGGCGGGAGCGTTCCCGCTCCTGCTCCCCCAGACGGGCGAGGATGTCGTCGAGGTCCGGCTCCGGCCCCTCGTCCTCGGCCGGCGGTCCACGGCGCGGGCGGTCCGGCTCGCTGTCCATGGGAATATCGTCGGCAATGGGGTCGGGCGCGGGATCGAAGGCCTCGTCGCGGGCCGGCGGCTGGGGGTCGCCGAGGTCAAGGTCTGGGGTCGGGTCGGGCTCCGGATCGGGCTCTGGACCGGGCGCCACCTCAAGCGATGGCGAAGGCTCGGCGCTCGCCGGCACCGGTTCCTCGGCCACCGAGGTCAACGCCACGACGGCTTCGCCTCGCCCCCGCCCGGAACCGGTGCGCGGTCCGCTGTCGAGCCACCTGGAGACCGAGGAAC
>JANQGN010000183.1 GCA_028277295.1 Rhodospira sp. | reverse complement strand
CTTCTGATTCCTTCAACGAAGGCGAGGTTCTCCGGTGCGTGAGAAGACCGTCAAGCCCGGCGATCATTTTCGGAAATCCGATGCGGTCTACCCGTCGGTGTGGGTGGTGACGCGGGTGATCCATACGCCTGGCGTGCCCACGCATTACATGCTGGCGGACATGGAGGGGCGTGGCGAGGTGCGGACGATCTCCGAGCCGACGCTCACCGACCCCGAGTATTATACGCCGGTGGTGTACAAGGGAGAGCCGGGGGCGACCGACCTTGAGGGCGGCGGGCCCGCCGACGGCCGCCACGAGACCGCAACCCGGGGGCTTGGCCATGCCGACCGCGCGATGGCCGAGGATCGCGGCTGGCTGGACAACGTGGATGTTCTGGGTGGCCGCGCGGCCGGCCAGGGTGGTACGCGCTAGCGGTCTGTCGGATTTGAACGGTTCAAATCGTCTAACTGCTTGATATTGTTCATGATTGTTTTTCCGCCGGGAAACCCGCTCCTGAATGATATCAATAGGTTAGCCTCTAAGTCCGCCAGACCGCTAGGGCGTTTTCGGCGGCAACTGAATCGTCCAAATGCCTTAATATATTGATTTTGAAGCAAATTGTCGTCGCGATCCGCGCCGGTTCGCTCGGCCTTTGCTCCAGGCGCCGCGATGCCCGAGGACGGCGCCCCCGCTCCTGGCCAATCTCCCTCCTTGATCGCCGCCCCCAATGCCATGCGTCAGGCGGCCGGCGCGCACCATGGGGTGATATCGCGCGGCCCGCGACGCGGGGACAGCGCCGGCCCGCCGCCGGTCACTCGGCGGCCCAGCGGGTGGCGGGGCCTGACGCGTGATCGTGCGCCATTCCGGCGGGCGGCAAGGGATCCGGCAGGACACCGCGGGTGACGCGCGGCCGCACGGCGCGGGACAGGCGATCGAGCGCGGCGCCGAGCAGCGACCGAGAGCCGATGGCCACGCGCAGGGCCAGACGATCAAGCGCCGCCTCGCCAACCTCTCCATCGAGCACGGCGGCGCCGAGAATCCAGCTCAGAAGGCGGGCGTCGGGACCGCCGACCGGATCGCCAGGGCGACCGAGATCGACCGGCTCGCGCGCATGCACGGTGATCACGGCCATCAAGCCGTCGAGCGGCGCCATCGCGCCCAACAGCCCCGCCGCGGCAAGCCGCCGAATGGTGCTGTCGGGAAACGGTTCGCCGCATCCCGGGTGCCGGCGCCAGGCGCGCGCGGCCTCCAGCATGAGGAGACCCACGCCGCCAGCGGGCTCCGACGAACGCGGGAATGGCAAAACGGTTCGGTCCATGGGTGTCCCCTTTCGTCAGGCGACAGAAGTCGGGGATCGGCGCCCAGTACTCTCGGGCGTCAAACCTAAAGCATGGTGCGTGATTCTGGGCTCACCCGCCATGCTCTAACATTCTGATATTCAAGCAAATCTTCCCAAAAGTTTTCTAGGGCGATCCGGTCCGGATCGTTCGGGATTTGCTCTATTTCATGACGCCTCGCGGAGCGTCCGGTCGGGTCAGGACGAACAGGGCCGCGCCGGCCAACAGCACGCCCTGAAGGCCAAGAATCCACGGGGACGCGCCCAGGTACCAAGTCACCAGCGGCGTCGCGATCATGGCGAGGACGGCGATCCCCTTGGTGCGACGGTCAATGGAGCCGGAGCGGCGCCAGTTCTCGATGATGGGTCCGAAATGGGAATGCGTATGAAGCCACGTATGCAGGCGCGGCGACGAGCGTTGAAACGCGTATGCCGCGACCAAGAGGAACGGCGTCGTCGGGACCAAGGGCAAAACGATCCCGACGGCGCCGCTTGCGAGCGCCACGAACCCGACGGTGCGCCACATCAGGCGCGATGGGCGGGGCGTGCTCATGGCGTCATCCCCCGAGAACCAGCGTCGGCGTGGCGGGGTCTCCTGCCCGCGTGCACCTCTCACACTATAATGAGAGTTGCTATCAATCGCAAATACGGCCTGAGTACCCATGGGAAGAGACCACGGTTGTATGAAGTCAATGCATCAGGAGAGCCGAGCAAGCCAGGCAGTGATGCGGGCCTCGGTCAACTCCGGCTGTTGATCCTCATCGAGGGCGAGCCCGACGAACTTTCCGTCCCGCTCTGCCAAGGAGGCGATGTAGTCGTACCCATCTGTCTCGGTAAAACCAACCACGGTGGCTCCGCGCGCCGTGACTTCGTCATACAACATGCCGATGGCGTCGACGAAGGTGTCCGGGTATGTGCCCTGATCGCCCGTCCCGAAAATGGCCACTTTCTTCCCCGTGAGGTCGGCCTCGCGGAGGACGTCAATGCGATCTTCCCAATCGGACTGGAGATCACCAAACCCGTAGGTCGGGCACCCCAGAATCAACAGGCCGTTTTCCTCGAAGTCGGAAACGGACGCTTCCTTGATATCAACGGCGCGCCCCCGCAATCGTGCGGCCATGCGGGTCGCGATGGCCCGGGTTGCGCCGAAGTCAGAACCATAAATCACCGCGACGGACATTTTTTCCTCTCGTTGGTCTTTAATTACGTCAACCGACCGCAAGCCGCTTCTCAGCGACCGCGGCCATACAAGGTTTGATGCCAGTAGGATGTTCCCAGAAGGGCGACGCCGGCGATCATGTGGGCGACGCGCGCCGTCCCGGTGTCGCGGCGCCCGCCACGGGCGGCCAGGTAGCCGGTCAGGACCAGGGCACCCATCGACACCACCATGGCGTTCTTGGCGCGGGTCCGCTCCTTAATCGCTGCCCGCGCGCGCGCCTTCGGATCGTCCGCCGTCTTTGGCGGGGGCCGCTGTTCCTTGGGCACCTGTCTCGTGGTGGGAACGGCAACGAGAACGCCGCGCTGGTCGCCAGACGTTGTTTTGGTCGTGCTCATGGGGTCGCGTGTCCATCCCGTGCGCCATCTCCGGACGACCATCCGCCGGGAGGGGTGAAGGAAAATCCGGCGACCGGCCCGGGGTCCGGGGCGCGGTCGCCGTTAGGAGAGGTTTCGCGGACAGAACTGACGATGCGGGAGCGCCAAATCCATACGCAGGATCATGATATTGCTATTGAGAGGCAGTCTCAATAGAAAACCGAAGGTCGGAATTATATAAAGTGGAACACCAGATCGGGTGCGATATGACGGGGGGCGCGCGCGCCGAGGATTGTGGACATAAATAACCCCTTGACAGCCGTGGCCGCGCAAAAAATCCAGGGTTCGTGCGGTTTTTCCCTTTTCATCGGGAGCGCGCGCCGATAGGCTTTAACCCCTTTCTCGTGATCTGGACCGTCATCATTGGCGTGTCGTCCTGTTAGGTTTGAACCGACGCCCATGTCCCGCTCCGCCGTCGCGTCCCAAGAGTCCGTGGACCTGTTCTTGCGCCTGCGCCCACACCTTGCCATCGCTCACCACGTTCCAGGGCGCATCCGCCTCCGCGTCGGCTTTGGGGCGTTGAGCGTCATCGGCGACGCTGGCGCCAGCGCGCCGACGCTGGATCGCTTGGCGCCGTTGTTCGCGCCCGGATCCATCCGGGTGAACCCGCAGGCCCGCTCCGTCGTGATCACGCATGACCCGGCCCGGTTCCCAATCGGCTTCTGGCGCGATTGCCTGGACGGTCCGGAGGAGAGGGCGCGTGCCGCCATCGTGGCGGCCATGTCTGGTTCGCTGAAGGACGTCGCCGCCGCGCCCGGTCCCCTGTCCCTCGACTCGGCGCCTGACCCAAGCACGGAGATCACCGCATGAGCCAAGATCATAGCCGATCCAGCGCCGGCCCGACCGTTTACGGGAACACGGTCCCCGCCGTCTGGTCCCCCGCCGATACCATGTTGCGCGCCGGTGTGGTGGGCGCGATGGTCGGGGCGTCCGGCGCGGTGGCGACCGAGTATCGCCGTCTGCGCGACGGGGAAACGACTCGTGAGGGGGCGGTGCGCGATGTCGCGGTGACCGCTGGCAAGGTGGGCCTGGCCACGGGCTTGGGCGCGCTGGTCGCCGCCAGCCTGCGCGGCGGTCCCGTGGTCTCGGCCGTGGCCATGGTGGCCACCGGCGCCGCCGCGTTGCATGTGATGAGCGGAGCGGGTCGCGCGCGCCGCCCGGATGCGGTGGACGAGCCGGCCGCGGCCGACCCGTCGGCCAAGGCGCGTGACTAGGGTGTTTTCGGCGACGGCTGACTCACCGAAAACACCCTGGTGTGATGATAGTCTGATGTTTTGATATTGAAGCAAGTTGTCGTCGCGATCCGATTCCGGATCGCTCGTGATTTGTTCTAGGGCAGGACCAGCGACCATGAGTCAAGATCACAGCACGTCCGAAGCTGGCGGCTGCGGCGGCGAGGGTGGATCGTCGCAGGCCACACCCCATGCCCCGGCTTCCTCGGCCGCCGCCGGGCCTCATGGCCCGTGGACCGGGCCAGCGCCGCATCATGATCCGTTCCACCTTGGGCCGCATGGCGCGCCGTTCGGGGCGAGCGGCGGGTACCCGGGCGGTCATCCCGGCGCGACGCCAGGGTATGCTCCCGCCCAGCACGGCCCAGCGCCCCCTGGGCCGGCGCCCCATGGGCCGGCGCCCCATGGGCCGGCGCCTTATGGTGTGGCGCCTTACGGGCCGATGCCGCACGGGCCAGCCCCTCATGCCCCCGCGCCCGTCGGCCCGGTGGGCGCGCCGGGCGGCTATCCCGGGGCGCCGTGGTCGGGCATGCCCTGGGCCTACGGCGCCGTCGCGCCTTGGGGCGCTCCGGCCGCTGGGGTTGCTTGGGGCGGTCCCCCAACTGGCGGTTCTTGGTCGGGCGGTCCTTGGGGGGGTGGCCCTGGTCAGGAGGGTGCCGATCACGGCGCCGGGGGCGCGCGTGGCGGTACTGGGGCCGCCAGTCACACCGCCGGACCGGCCGGGTCCTTCAACTGGACCGCTGGCTGGCTGGATATCCGCAACGAGGCCTATCTCAAGGGCTTGGTGGTCGGCGCGCTGGGTGCCGTTGTGCTGTCCAATGGCGATGTCCAGAAGAAGGTTCTGCAGTCGGTCGCCGGCTTGTGGACCCTGTTGCAGGGTGGCGTCGAGGAGTTGAAAGAGCGGTTCCACGACGTCGAGGCCGAAATGCAGGCGGCGACCCGACAGGGCTCCGGCGGGACTGGGGCCGACGGTGGTTCGGAGGACTAGCGGGCCGGCCACGGACGGTAGAGCATGGTGCGTGATTTTGAACTCACCCACCATGCTCTCAGAGTTTGATGTTGAAGCAAATCGTGCCCAAAAAGTCTTCCGGGGCGATCCGGTTCGGATCGCTCGGGATGTGCTCTAACGGTCCGTCTTCTGGGCCGATGGCCCACACAGGAGAGCGTCGCGGGCGACCGTCAAGGGCCCGGACAACGCTCTCCCCACTCCACCGGCATATGCCCCGGCGATCATGGTCGAGCTTGTTCACGCGTGTTCCGGACGGTCCCGCTTTCGCCTGCCGGTGTTGGCTGATCGGGCGGTCGATGTCCACTATATCCGTGGCTATGTGGAGGCCGTCCGCGGCGTCCGCGGCGTGCGCGTCAACCCGACGGCGCGGGCGGTGGTGGTCACGCATGACGACACCGCCGAGACCCGGGACGCCGTGGTCCGCGCCCTGACCGCTCTGGACCGGACGCGCGTGCCGCGCCGCATGGGGGGCGCCCGGTCCAAGGGCGACGGTGTGGATGCCACGCCGCTGGTGGTGGCGGGACTGTCCCTGGCGCTGGTGCCGGTGCTGCCCGCGCCGTTGAAGGCGCTGGTCACCTGGGCGCACATCGCGGGAACGGTGCGCGACGGCGTGGGCGCTCTGCTGTCGCGCGGCATAACGGTGGAGGTGCTGGACGCCACGGCGGTTGCTCTCTCCGCCGCGCGGCGGGACTGGATGACGGCCAACGTCACCCAGGGGCTGCTGTCGCTGGCCACCTTTGTCGAGGGCACCACCCGACGCGCCGCCGATGATCTGCTCATGCACCTGATGCGCCCCGACCTGGCGATGGTCTGGGTGGAAACGGAGGACGGCGGCCGCGAGCGGGTGCGCGCCAGGTCTTTGAGGCCGGGGCAGCGGGTTGTGGTGTCCGCCGGGGAGTCCATCGCCGTCGACGGCACGGTTGCCGCTGGCGCCGCCACCGTCAATCAGGCCGCCGTGACCGGCGAGAGTCTGCCCATCCCCAAGGAGCCGGGGGACGCCGTGATCTCCGGCTCGGTGATCGAGGAGGGCCGCCTGACCGTGGTGGCCGAGCAGATCGGCGATGCCACCACCATGGCCCGGATCGCCCAGTTCCTGCGCGACGCCCTGGAGACCGACACCGGCATGCTGTCCAAGGCCGCCGAACTGGCCGACCGGCGCGTCTCCATCACCCTGTTGACCGGCCTGGCCGTGTTCGCCCTGACGCGCGACCTGAGGCGGCTGGAAGCGCTGTTCCTGGTGGACTTCGCCTGCGCCGTGAAGCTGGGGACCTCGGTGGCTATCAAGGCCGCCATGGCCCGGGCCGCCCGGCAAGGCGCCCTGGTCAAGGGTGGGCATGCCCTGGAGGGCCTGGCGGCGGCCGATACCGTGGTGTTTGACAAGACCGGCACGCTGACCCACAACGCGCTCGACGTCACGGAAATCCTGTGCCTGGGTCCGCTCTGCCGTGGCGAGGATGATCTGTTGGCCCTTGTGGCGTCAGTCGCCGAGCATTCCACGCATCCGGTGGCCGATGCCGTCGTTGACCTGGCGCGGCGGCGGCACCTGGGGCACATCGGCCACGAGGCGGTCGACTTCGTGATTGGCCACGGCCTGACGACAACGGTTGATGATCGCGCGATCCTGATCGGCAGCCGGCATTACCTGGAAGAGCATGAGGGCATCGACTTCGATCCGTTCGAGGACGTGCTCGCCACCCTGTCGGCGCGTAGCGGGTCGCTCCTGTATGTCGGCGCGGACGGCGTGCCGCATGGGGTGATCGCGCTTCGCGACCGCATGCGTGACGACGCCCCGCGAGTGGTATCGGATCTCCGCGCCGCCGGCATTGAGCACGTGGTGATGATCACCGGCGACCATGGCCCGACGGCGCGCGTCCTGGGCGAACGCCTGGGGCTCGATGCCGTTCACGACAAAGTGGCGCCCGAGATGAAGGCGCACATCATCCGTGACCTGCAGGCCGAGGGGCGGCGCGTCGCCTTCGTGGGCGATGGGGTGAACGACGCGCCCGCCTTGATGACCGCCGACGTGGGGATTGCCATGCCGCGCGGCGCGGACATCGCGCGGGCGACAGCCGACGTGGTGCTGACCGAGGACGACCTGGCCGGCGTGCCGCGCAGCCGCCAGCTGGCGACACGGACGTTGCGCCTGATCGAACGCAACTTCCAGACCGCCGCCATCATCAACACGGCTCTCCTGGCCGGCGCGGCGTCCGGTCGCCTGCCCCCGACCCTCACCGCGCTGTTGCACAACGGCACCACCATCGGCGTGCTGCTGACCGCCTTTCTGGGTGGCGGGGGCGGTGTGACCGCCCTGGGTCGGGCGATCCGGGGACCCGAGACAGCGCCCCCCGAGACAATACCCGATGATGTCGGATCCGATGGGGATCGGGATCTGGACCAACAAAAGGGTCTGTAAACGACATGATCCCGCCTGGCCGAGGCTTGGACACGATATCGCAAGTCATTATCATCCGCGATGAAGTGCCCATAGGCCCTGAAAGGGATTAACCATGTCCTACGTTCATGCCGTTCCCGGACGCCTGCGCCTCAAGTCGCGGGCCCTGGCCTCCGAGAACCGCGCCGTGCGCGCCGCCTGCCATGCCTGGCGGACTCTTCCTGGGGTTGAAGACGTCACCCACAAACCGCGTGTGTCCAGCGTGATCGTGTTGCATGACCCGGCGGTGGTGGATACCGAGGCGCTTCTTATGGTTGCTCGCGATCACGGCTTGGCGCCCGCCGATCTGACAGCGGCGGCGCCTCGGCGCGGTCCGGAGCATGTCGAGGTGTCGCGCGCGGTTGTCCCTTCTGAGGCGACGGGCGCCCTGCTCACAACCGCGTTGACCACGGTGGGTGGGGCCGTGGGCAAGGCCCTGTTTGGCGCCGTCGTCAAGACCAGCCTCGAACGCGGCGTGGCCAGTCTGGTGACCGCCGCGATCCGCTAGAGCAGATCCCCGGCGATCCGGCACGGATCGCGACGATGATTTGCGTACATATCAGAATCTTGGAGCCCGTCCGGAAAGTCTCGAAAACCGCAATATGGTGTGTGACGGTGCCCGGATGGCATGCCGTATGTGGTGTCTTTCAGGGCTTTCCGGGCAGACACTTAGAGCGTGGCGGGTGAGTCCAAAATCACGCAATACGCTGTGGTCCGGCTAGACCGGCAAGGGCACGCCGTGTGTCGCCGATATCGGCGGCGCAGGCGGCGTGGTGGTGGATCGCTGTCGGCAAGACAGCATGGGCTTAGGCGATTAAAAGCCGCCAAGCAATCGAAGTTTTGGGCCACCAGGCAGTGCGTTTACATGTAAAACGCAGCGGCTTCCACTGACGTATGCAAAAATAAAGTCTATGGACCCAAAACTGCATTTCCTGTGCTAATATTTATTGCGATTCATTCTCATCGAATAATACCGTGCCTTCCGACCGACTTCAAAACACTAACCGTGCCCGTGCCTTTTTGGGGGGCGCCGGAGTCGGGGGAGGGGAGTTTCGATGATCAAGACCAGGATCCCGGCCAGGACGGGACTGATTGCCCTGTTGCTGGCCTCAACCGCGCTCTGCCCGGCCGCCCTGGCGCAGGGCAAACCCAAGGCGAAGCCGCTGACGCTGGCGGCGTCCGTCGATCTGTTTCCGACGTTTCGTCAGCATGACAAGCGTGGGCCCTTGCCCATCATGCCGATCTACGACCTGACCCGCATGCCCGGCGACTGGCCCTACAAGCGGGACGAATGGGACAAGACCACGGTGTCGCCGCCGCTGGGCGCGCTGGAGACCGTCGTCAACACCACGCGTCCCGTGGTCGCGGGTTTCGGCTTCACCGACAACGGCAGCGCGCGCCAGGCCTTCGTTGACGTGAAACAGCGTGTCGGCGCGTTCTTCGTGCGGGGCATCGGCTCTTACAAATGGGCCGACTCCTACGAGGATGGCGATGGCGACACCGTGCGGTTCGGCTACGACCGCGATACCGAGCAACTGGTGTTGGGGTATCGCCCGGACCGGGACACGGCGCTGAAGGCCGTCTTCATCCGCGACGAGATCCGCGACAACGAAATGCCGGAGACCACCTCGATCTCGCCGAACGGAGACTACGTGCCGGGCGCGGATTCGGTGCGGACCACCCGCTATGTGGGCCGACTGGTGTTCGATAAGGGCTTCGAGGGCACCCTGGAGGGACTCCACGCCGAGACCAAGACAACCTGGGTCAGCCGCCGCAACAACAACTTCGAGTTTCAGGACGGCCGGCAACCCGGGCAACGCCAGGAGGCCACGCCGGAACGCGTGAAGGTCGAAGGACTCGTTCACGGCGATGTTCGCTTCGGCGACACGCCCATCCGCGTCGGCCTGAGCGGCCTGTATGACAACCACGACGCCGAACGCGCCACTGGGGCGGACCTGGAGACGCTGTCGTCGATCAACTACCCGGACATCACCCGGGTGCAAACGCGCCTGTTCGCCGAAACCGCCCTGGCGCTGGCGCCCAAGGCGCGGCTCGACCTGGGCCTGCGGTGGGACTACGCCGATACCAGCCTGGGCCGGGCCGACGACGTCGCCTCCTGGCTGAACGCGCCCGGAACCAAGGTCGTCAAGACGACGACGCCGCGCACCCTGTATCAGGACTACTACGGGGAGACCGATCTTGATCGGTCGATCCATGCTGTCAGCCTCGTGGGGACGCTGCGCCGCCCGTGGCTCGACGACGCGCTGGACACCAGCCTGAGTCTGGGGCGCATTGCCCGACTGCCGGACAACCAGGAACTCTATTTCTCCCGGTATCACGGCGGTGACCCCTTGAAGCGCGCCATCGGCAACCCGGGCCTGGATCCGGAGGTCCACTACCGGGCGGAGGCCGAGGCCAGCTACCAGAGCGAGGGATGGCTGGGCTTCGGGCGCAAGGCGCCGCTAGGGGACGAACCATCGTTCCGCTTCGCCGGCTCGGCGTCCTTCGACTACGTCGAGGACTTCATCAGCCGCGACCGCGCGCGGGGCCAGTCCGGGGGAACCGTCGCCGACGAGGCCATCATCTGGCGCAACGTGGACGCGCGCTTCGCCAGCCTGTCGCTGTCGGCGGAGTGGAACGTCACGCGGACCCTGACCACCGGTCTGTATGGGCGCGCCACCTGGGCCGAGAATCTGTCCGAGGACCGGGGGCTGTATGGCATCGCGCCGGCCGAACTGGTGTTCCTGGCCGACTACCATGATCGCCTGGCCACCCATGGCACCTGGAACGTGGGCCTGAAGGTGCGTGCCGTCGCCGACCCGACCGATCCGGATGACGACTTGGCCGGCGGCACGGCGCTGGACCCGGAGGACATCTCGGGCTTCGCGACCCTGGATCTCTATGGCGGCGTGCAACTGCATGACCGCGTGGGCATCCGCCTGGGGATCTCCAACGTGCTGGATACCGAGTACGCCGAACTCGACCCCCACTATGTCACCGACACGCCCGATCCGGGTCCGGTCAACGCGCCCGGCCGGACCTTCTTCCTGTGGACCGTCGTGAACTTCTAGGCCCACTCGGGTCCCTTTGCCTGTGGGAGACACCCATGATGACTCGACTGGATCGTCGCTCCTTCCTGTCCCTGTCACTGGCCGGCGGAGCCGCCGCCCTGGCCGGCGCCGGCCTGGGCGCGTCCCGCCCCATCCGGGCCGCGCCGCTGTCCAGCCTGACCATCAGCGGCATGCCGGCGGCGCCCTCGGTGGTGCTGGCCCATGCCGTGGAAAGCGGCGCGCTGGATCACCTGGTGGATGACCTGACCTTCACGATCTGGAAAAGCCCGGACCAGATGCGCGCCGGCGCCATTTCCGGAACCATGGAGATCTTCGCCACCCCAAGCTATGCCTGCGCCAATCTGCGCAACCGGGGCGTGCCGGTGCGCATGCTCAATATCATGACCTGGGGCCTGTTGTACGTGGTCACCACCGACCCGGCGGTGAAAACCCTGGAGGATCTGGCCGGGCGCGGTCTGTTCCTGGCGTTCAAGGACGACGCCCCGGATCTGATCTTCCAGCTGGCCGCCCGGGGCGCCGGGCTGAACGTGGACAAGGACATGAAGGTGTCCTATGCCGCCACGCCCTTCGAGGTTGTTCAGCTATTGCTGGCCGGCAAGACCGACGTCGCCGTGTTGCCGGAGCCGGCGGCCTCGGCGGCGCTGCTGCGGGGGCGCAAGGCGGGCCTGACCGTGCGCCGGGCCATTGACCTGACCGCGGAACTCGGGCGCCAGACCGGCCGGCCGCCGCGCATGGCACAGGCCGGCATGGGGGTGCAGGAGGACCTGGTGCAGCGCCGGCCGGAGATCGTCCAGGCGTTCCATGATGCCTGCATCACTGGCGGTCGCTGGGTCGCCAACAACCCCGCGAGCGCCGGCCGCCTCGGGCAGGACTACCTGGGCGTGAAGGCGCCGGTTCTCGAGCGCTCGATCCCGCACTTCCGGCTGGACGTCACGCCGGCGGCGGAGGCGCGCGCGGACATCGAGTTCTACCTGTCCCGGCTCATGGAGCTGAACCCGGATATCGTCGCCGGCCGCCTGCCGGATGACGGCTTCTACTGGCCGTCGTGACGCGGGAGATGCATTTGGGGCGGGTGCCGCCGCGCGTGGCCAAGGCGGGACGCCAGACGATCGCCTTCCTGTGGCGGGGGTGGTCCGTGCTGGTCTCGCTGTGCCTGTTGGCGGCGGTGTGGCAGGCCGGTCACGAGGTTTACGGTACCCTGGTTCTGCCAGCCCCCATGGAGACCCTGGCCGCCCTGGCGCGATTGGTGGAACGCGGCGTGGCCGGTCCGGCGGCGCTGGCCACCGCTCGCGACGCGCTGGGCGGGTTCGCCCTCGCGTCGCTGGTGGGGATTCTGGTGGGCAGCGTCGGCGGGTTGTCGGTGACCGCCGGCCGCCTGATCGAGCCGCTGGTGCGCGTGTTCCTGGGGATTCCCGCCATCGCCTGGGTGGTGCTGGCCTTGATCTGGTTCGCCGGCAGCGGCATGGCCGCCGTGTTCACGGTGGTCGTCACCACGCTGCCGGTGGTGGTGATCGGCGCCATGCAGGGCGCCCGCACCCTGGACGCCGACCTTGGCGACATGGCGCGGGCGTTTCGGGCGCCGTTGAGGGTGCGGCTTGTCGATCTCTATCTGCCGCACATGCTGTCCTATGTGTTTCCGGCGCTGGCCACCGCCATGGGGTTGTCCTGGAAGCTGGCGGTGATGGCCCAGGTTCTGGGCGGCACGGCCGGGATCGGCGAGGGGCTGGCGCTGGCCCGCGTCAACGTGGACACCGCCCAGGCCATGGCCTGGATCGTGCTGGCGCTGGTCATGCTGCTCAGCCTGGAAGGGCTGGTGATGGATCCGCTGCGTCGGCGGCTGGAGCCCTGGCGCGCGCCCCGGTCGCGCCGCGACGCCGGGGGCGGGCCATGACCGTCATGCCCGGTCATCGTCCCACGGCGGCCTCCGACTCGCCGGGAGCGCCGCCGCTGGCCTGGCGGGGGGTGTCCTTCCTGGCCGGGGGGCGCGCCATCCTTGAAGACCTGACCCTGGAGGTCCCGGCCGGCGGTGTGCTTGCCCTGGTCGGACCGTCCGGCTGCGGCAAGACAACGCTTCTCAACCTGGCCGCCGGCCTGTTGCGCCCGTCGGCGGGCCAGGTGGCGGTCACGGCGCGCCGCGTCGCCAGCATGTTCCAGGACGCTCGCCTGCTCCCCTGGCGGCGGGCGCGCCAGAATGCCGCCTTCGGGCTGCGCTGTCTGGGGGTGCCGCGGCATGCGCGGCTGGACGCGGCCCAGGCGCTGTTGGAGTCGCTGGGTCTCGCCGCCGAGGACGGCGACAAGTTCCCCCATCAACTGTCCGGCGGCATGCGCCAGCGTGTGGCGCTGGCCCGCGCCCTGGCCATCGAGCCTGACCTGCTGCTGCTGGACGAGCCGTTTAGCGCCCTCGACGCCGTCTTGCGCCGCGATCTCCAGGATCTGGTGCGCGCGGCCGTGGCCGAGCGTGCCGTGACCACCGTGTTCGTCACCCATGATCTGTTCGAGGCCGCCCGGGTGAGTGACCGCATTGCCGTGATGGCCGGGGGGCCGGGCCGCGTCGCGCACGTCGCGGGCCCTGGCGCGACGACGCTCCAGGACCATGATGACGACGCCGTTATGGCGCGGGTCCGCGCGTTGCGCGCCCATCCGGCGGTGGCCGCCGCGTTCCGGGCCGGCCGGCCGGAGGCGCGACCATGACACCGGCACCCTTGACACAGGCCGGCGCGACGCCCTGGGCGTTGTCGGCACCGTTCCACGTCTTCTTTCCCTCGGCGGCTGTGGCGGCGGCGCTGATGATCCTGCCCTGGCTGACCAGCCATCTCGCCGGCTGGGTCTGGTCCATGCCTGGTGGCGCCCTGGCCTGGCACATGCATGACATGGTGTTTGGCTTCGGGATGGCCGCCGTGGGCGGCTTTCTGCTCACCGCCATGCCGCATTGGACGGGTGCGCCTCTTCTGAGAGGGCGGGGGCTGGCGGCGGTGTGGGCCACGTGGCTGATCGCCCGGGGCGTGGCGCTGATGCCCGAGGCGCTGCCGGCGCCGCTCGCCGCGCTGTTGCTGGTCACGCCCACGGCGGCCTTGTGCGGGCGCATCGCCTGGATGGCCTTCCGGTATGCCCGGGGCCGGCACGTCGCGCTTGGCGTGGCGGCGCTGGCGCTCCTGGCTGTTCACGGCGCCTTCGTCGCGGTGTGGCTGGACCTGGCGCCGGCCGAACTTGTGACCGCCCTGGTCGAGCCCGTCGCCCTGGCGGGCATCGCTAGCCCGCTGCGCTGGTTGGGGGACCTGGGCGTGCTGCTGCTGGCCTTGATCCATAGCGCCGCCATCACCCGCATCATGCCGGGGCTGGCGCCGCAGGCATTGCGCCTGTCGCGGAGCGCCCGGGTGTTCCGACCCGACCCGGCCCGTGGCCGCGTCACCACGCTGACGCTGGGGCTGGCGATCGGCGCGTTCGCTGTGGCGCCAGGCTCGGCGGTCGCCGGCTGGCTGGCCTGGGCGGCGGCGGCGGCGCAGCTGGACCGCTTCGGCGCTGTGTGGATCGGGCGGGCGGCGCGGCACAGCTTTGTACACGGCCTGCTGCTCGCCAAGCTGTTCCTGGTTGTCGCCCTGACCCTGTTCGGGGCCGCGCGCCTTCTCGACCTGCCCTGGCTTGATGCCGCCTGGCACGCGGCCGCCGCCGGTACCCTGTCGGTGGGGTGCCTGACCGTGTTTGGCGTCGTTAGCCGCCGTCATACGGGCGGCACCCTGCCACTGCCTTGGCCGGCGACGCTGGCCATCTGGCTGGCCGCCGCCGGCGCGGCGGTGCGGATCGCGGCGCCCTTTGCGTGGGACATTGGGCTTGCGCCCGCCCTGTTCTGGAGTGGTGGCGTTCTATGGAGCGGCGCCTTTCTGGTGTTTCTGCTTGGCCACGCGCGTCGCCTGCTGTGGGCGGCGCCGAGTCTCTCGATTCCGGCTCACTCTCACCAAGGACCCTCCGCATGACGCCGTTGACCGTGACCGACGCCATGGGCCCCAAGACCCTGACCCTGGATCAGGCCCGCATGTTTCACGCCGCGCGGCACGGACCAGGGGTCACCCTTGCGTGGCGGTTCCTGGCGATGGCTTTCGAGAGCCTGGGCCTGGACGCGCCGGACCGGTCGGCGTTGTTCGTGGACCTGAGCGTCGCGCCGCCAGGCATCACCGACGCCATGGAGTTCGTCACCCGCGCCGTGACCCGCAAACGGATGCGGGTTCGCCCATCCCCGGAGGGCGGCATCGTCCTGGCCCTCACCGTGGGGACGGCCCGGATCGAAAGCCGGGTGCGCCCGGACGTCCTGCCGCCGGGTTTCCCCGAAGCCCAGCGCCGCGATGAGGCCGGCCTGCTGTCGGACGCCGAGCGCGCCGCCCTGGTCGAGACCCGCGCCCTGCTGGACGCCCAGCTGTTATCGGCCGCGCCGGACGACCTGTTCGAGACCGCGCTGCGTCCCCTCGGATCGCGCCACCAGGGCGGACCCGTGGAGGCGCGGCCGGTCCTGACCGATCCCGCCTTCATCGATCTTCTCGACGTCGGCGGGCCGGTGCGCATCGTCCTGGAGGACGGCCTCGCGTATCACGATCGCGACCATTATGCGGGCGTCGTGCTGGCGCACAAGATTTTGCGGTACGTGACCGAGACGAGGGAAGCCGATGCCCCGCCGCCCGCCCGCGACGATATCGTCATCCTGTCCGGTCTGAACCCGCCGGGTTTGCTCGACGGGTTCGAGATGGCCGCGCGGGCGGTGTCGCGGCAACGGTTCGTGAAGACGACCGCCCTGACCGACGGTCCCCAGTCCCCATTCGGTCGTTTCTGTTTCCGCGTTCACGCGGGCGATCGCGTCCATGGCCTGCGGCTGCGCGACGGCCTGCTTCCGGCGGACTTCGCCGCCGTGGGCCAGCGGGCCGAAGCCGGTGTGGCCAGCGAGGAGGAGGCCGCGCGATGGTCCGCCTACAAGCGCGAGTGCGCGAGCGCATTGGCCGTGCTCGAACCCGCGGACATCCTGGAATCCTTGCCTCTCTGAGCCGTGCTCGGAGAGTCCCACCAGAAAAGGAGTTTGTTCCATGACCGCCTTATCAGCCCCGCGCGCCGGGTTCCGGGCCCGGGCCGCCGCCTTCGTCATGGTCTTAGGGACCTTGGTCCTCGGTGTCCTGACCAGCCCGTCCGCGTTGGCGGCGCCGGGCAAGGCGCCTCCCGAGCGCGCCGAGGTCATCATGATCGGCGACCGCCTGGTGAACGTCGCCTATCATCTGGGTGTGGTGCCCCGCGCCCTGTCGATCCGGGGCGATGTCTGGTCGTTTGGGCGCACCCTGGCCAACACCACCAGCATCATCATGGGCTGCCCGGCCTACATCGTGAAGAAGGACCCGGACATGGTGCCGCGGATCCTGCGGCAGACTGGCGTCAAGCGGATCCTCGTCGAGCGGTCTCCCGAGTTCGATCGCCTCAAACCCTTTCGCGACCCGATGAAGGCTGTTCCGCTCCTTGAAAAGTCGGGCGTCCTGGAAGACCTGGGCGTGACGATTGAAATCGTGGATTTCGGTGAGGGCATCGACTCCGCCATCCGCCAGGTGGGCACGCTGCTGGACCGTTCGGAGCCGGCCGAGGCGCTGATCCAGCGGCGGGCCTCGGCGCTTGAACGCGCGAACAAGGGGTTGCCCTTGACCGAGGACGGCGGGTCGGTCGTGATCCTGAACGGCGTGCACCAGGCCGCCACCGGCAAGGGCTTCGTGCGGGTGGAACTGCCGGGCGGCTACGCCGACACCTTCCTGCTGGAGCCCCTGGGGCTGACCAATGCCGGCGGTGCGTTTGTCGAGGCCGGCGCGAAGGCCCGGCACGGCTTCGCGACGGTGCGCACGCTCGACCTGCTGAAGACGATCCGCCCTGACGCGCTGGTCCTGACCGGTGACGCCGACGCCGTGCAGCGCAAGCTGATCCAAACCCTGGCGCAGGACCCGGCCTTCGCCGACATCCCGGCGATCGCCCGGGGGGCGGTGGTGACCCTGCCGGCCTACGTGGACTCCAGCGTGATCGAGTATCCGGCCGTGCTGCGGCGCTGGGCGGTGACGATCCAGACCGCGCTCGCGGCCCGTTAGAGCCCGTCCGGAAAGTCTCGGAAACCGCAATATATTGTGTGCTTGCACCCGAACGGCATGCCGTATGTGGCGTTTTGAAAGGCTTTCCGGACAGACACTTAGAGCCCGTCCGGAAAGTCTCGGGA
>JANQGN010000106.1 GCA_028277295.1 Rhodospira sp. | reverse complement strand
AGCGGGGTGACGGCCGCATGGTCGCGCCCAAGGTGCTGTGGTGTCCTTGCTCCAACGGTTTGTCCATGCGTCTCGCCCTGACCCGTTTCGGCGGCGCCGCCACCAATGCTCGTGGCGTGATCGTTATCCTTCATGGCCTGTTCGGCGGTGCCCGCAACTGGGGGGCGATCGCCAAGCGGCTAGCGCGGGCGGGATGGATCGTGCTGACGCCCGATTTGCGCAATCACGGGGCATCGCCCTGGGACGATGCCATGACCTATCCGGCCATGGCAGGGGATGTGCTTGGCCTGCTGGATGACGAGAGTCCGGGGCAGCCGGCCGTGGTGATCGGCCACAGCATGGGCGGCAAGGCGGGCATGCGACTCGCGCTGGATCACCCGTCACACGTCCGCGCCCTCTTGGTGGTGGACGTGGCGCCGGTGACCTATGACCATGACCTCGGCGACCTGGCCGAGGCCATGCGGGCCTTGCCGCTGGCCGGTGTCCGTCGGCGTGCCGAGGCCGACGCCGCCTTGGCCGAGGCGGTGCCGGAATCGTCGGTGCGCGCCTTCCTGCTCCAGAACCTGGAGCTTTCCGCCGACGCCCTGCCGCGCTGGCGTCCCAACCTGGACGCCCTGATCGACGCCATGGGAGCGATCAGCGGGTGGCCGGACCCGCCGCGAGGGGCGCGCTACGAGGGCCCGACCCTGGTGCTGTCGGGCGGCGCGTCGGACTACGTGCGGGCGTCGCACACGGACGCCTTCACCGCCCTGTTTCCGAAGGCTCGCCTCGAGTCGGTGCCCGATGCCGGGCACTGGGTGCATGCCGAACGACCGGAGGCGTTCCTCACGGCCGTGCACCGCTTCCTCGACACCGTCGCCCCACCGCTGGGCTGACCGGCGATCACGGCAACGCATCTTCGTCGTGGGTCAGAAATCCTTCAGCCCATCCATGTCGATGGCCGCGAAGTAGGCTTCCTTGTCCGCCGTCGACCCGGAGCCGGTCACCTGCACCAGAATGCGGTTGTTGACCAGGGCCTGCAACTCGCCATCGTTGGTGAGCACCGCCTTCTGCCCATTGATCCGCTTCAAGGTGCCCATGGCGCCCATCATGGCCGTGCTGGAAAACATGCCAGCCATGGCCGTGACCATGGGGTTGTCAGCCATCAGGCTGACCTCGACGCGCTCGCCGGCGCGCGTGTACGTGGCGCTGGCGGTCAGGCCGCCGCCCATCATCGCCGCCCCCAGGGCCTGGGTCTCGCCATCCTCGCGGCTCCAGCCGTCCATGGGTGTGGGCAGGAAGGCGGACAGTCCCTCGGCCTTCATCTGCGACAGAAGCTGGCCGGCGTAGTCCAGCTCCTCCTTGGCCAGGGTGACGTCGCCGGCTTCATAAGCCTCCAGCGCCGCGCGGATGGAGTCCGATACCTCGTCGGCCAAGGCCGGCGTGGCCGGCACGAGCGCCAGGGTCAAGGCACCGGCGAGGGTCAACGTGGACGCGAAGCGTATCATGGACCTGTTCCTTTCCCGATCAGTCGCGGTTGACGGGCGCCGCGCCGCCTCCCCAAGAAACCCGGGCGGAAGGGTCCCGCGTCGACCAGGAGCCGTCAAGGGGGGCGACCCGGTCCCAGGGCTCCGAACCCGGATGGACGATCGTTCATGAGTCTCGATCCGAGAGGGTCAGGACCATCGATGGAGATCCTTCGGTCGCTCCGCTTCCTCAGGATGAAGCCCTTAAAAAGTGAACGTCCTCATCCTGAGCGTCCGCGGGACGCGAAGGATCTCCCT
>JANQGN010000101.1 GCA_028277295.1 Rhodospira sp. | reverse complement strand
AAAAGTGAAAGTCCTCATCCTGAGCGTCCGCAGGACGCGAAGGATCTCCCTCGGACCCATGGACCCTTACAGACCGGTCATCCGAGGTCGGAGCCCTGGCGCTCGGTCACCAGTGCTTGACCGGTCTCGCCGCATGGGCAACTATACGGTAATGGATACAACCACGCCCGCCCGAACGGGGCCGTCCGCCACACCGTCCCCTGGGCCGCCCGCCCTGCCCTGGATCATGTGGGGCCTGGCGGCGTTGTTCTACTGCTACGGCTTTTTCCAGCGCACGTCCCCCAGCGTCATGGTGGACGAACTGATGCGCGAGTTCGCGGTCGGCGCCGCCCTCACCGGCACCCTGTCGGGCTTGTACTTCTATACATATGCCGGCCTCCAGATCCCGGTGGGGCTGATCCTCGACCGCTTCGGACCACGCCGGGTCCTGGCCGTGAGTTGCGCCCTGGCCGGTGCCGGCAGCGCCCTGTTCGCCATGGCCGACAGCCTGACGATGGCCTACGCCGGCCGTTTGATGATTGGCGGCGCGGTGGCGTTTACATGGGTGGGCGCGCTGCTGATCGTCTCCCGGTGGTTCCCACCAGAGCGGTTCGCCATGATCTCCGGCCTGACGCTGGCCCTCGGCATGGCGGGCGGCATCGGCGGACAGGCCCCCCTGGCGGTGCTGATCGCCGAGGTGGGCTGGCGCGGCGCCCTGGGCATCGCGGCCGTGCTGGCGCTGGCGCTGGCCGTCCTGATCGCCCTGATCGTACGCGACCAAGGCCCCTTTACGCCGCGTCCGGACCCGGCCCAGCCCGAGGCCCCGAAGCGCGGCCTCGCCGCCGGCCTGGCCCGGGTGCTGCGAAACCCGCAGACCTATGTCGTCGGCCTCTATGGCGCCGCGCTCACATCTCCCATGCTGTCTTTCGCTGGCCTGTGGGGGGTCCCCTACCTGCAGCGCCTGTATGGCGTCGACCGCGAGGTGGCGGCGCTGGCCACGTCGGGGATGATGATCGGCTGGGCCATGGGCGCGCCGCTGATGGGCTGGCTATCCGACCGCCTGCGGCGGCGGCGGCGGGTCATGCTGCTGGCCTCCAGCGGATCGTTGCTCACCCTGGCGGCCGCCTTGTATGCGCCCGGACTGCCGTTTGTCGCGGTGGCCGGTCTGCTGGTGGTCAACGGCCTGTTCGCCGGCGGTATGGTGCTGTGCTTCGCCGCCGGGCGCGAACACAACCCGCCCTGGGCCTCCGGGGCGGCCCTGGGCGTGGTCAACATGTTCTCCATGTCGGCCGGCGCCATCTTCCAGCCGCTGCTGGGCTGGCTGCTGGACCGGGGATGGGATGGCTTGATGGAGGCTGGTCGCCGCCTCTACTCCGCCGAAGCGTTTCAGGACGCGGTCTGGGTGCTGGTGCTGATGCAGGGCGTGGCCCTGACCGCCGCCCTGCTGACCCGCGAGACCCATGGCCGGCCGCGTGCCGAGGACGCTTGAGCACGGCCGGCCGACCAAGACGTCAACCTCGTCGTCGGTTGGCCTGAGCCCTCAGTCCGGCGCATCATCTCCCGCGAACTTGGCGAACACCTCGGCGGCGGTCAGCCGCGGCACGTCGTTGGCGAAGCTGTAGCCGGGCGGCTTGTCGTCGATAAAGTACTGCTCCTCCATGATGAAGGGCGCCTGATCGTCGAGCACGCCCACGGACAGCATGTACTCCTCGCTGTCCACCACTCTGTAGAAGAGATTGGAGCCGCACACCTTGCAGAATCCCCGCTCGGCCCAGTCCGATGAGCGATGCAGGGTGACGTTGGCCTCCCCCTCGAAGAGGACTCCACCGGTGACATGCACCGAGAGCGATGGCCCTCCGGACCAGCGCCGACACATGTCGCAATGGCAGACATGAAACAATGCCGGTGCCTCAGCCACCGAAAAGCGAACGGCGCCACACAGGCAGCCACCGGTGTGCATCTGACCCTTGGTTTCGGACTCCGTCATGCGCGAGACCTCCCTTCGCTGTGGTGACGCGGTAACCGATACCGTTGTGGACGGCACGCGTCGGCGCCGTCCTTTTAAGACGCCCGCGATCCTCCCCCGGTGAACCTATCGTATTCACACTTTTTTGCGCTTCTGGATCAAGGCCTTGCACCCTCGGCCAGGGCTCCGAACCCGGATGACAGATCCGTCAGGGTGCTCGTCTCCGTTGGAGATCCTTCGTGTCCTGCGGACGCTCAGGATGAGGACTTTCACTTTTTAAGGGCTTCATCCTGAGGAAGCGGAGCGACCGAAGGATCTCCATCGCGTGCTCCGGTCCTCTCGGAAGGCGCTT
>JANQGN010000021.1 GCA_028277295.1 Rhodospira sp. | reverse complement strand
GCCGTGCCGCCCATGCGCGCCCTGTTCGAGGCCGACCCGGAGCGCTTCGAGCGCTTCTCCCTGACCCTCGGCGACCTGCTGCTCGACTATTCCAAGAATAGACTCACGGACGAAACCAAAACGCTGCTCATGGACCTGGCCCGCGAGAGCGGCCTCGAGGAGAAGCGCGACGCCATGGTCTCGGGCCAGACCATCAACACCACCGAGGGCCGGGCGGTGCTGCACGTGGCATTGCGCAATCGCTCCAACCGGCCGATCCTGGTGGACGGCGAGGACGTGATGCCCCAGGTCAATGGCGTGCTCGACCAGATGCGCCGCTTTTCCGAGGCCGTGCGGGACGGCACCTGGACCGGGGCCACCGGCCAGCCGGTCACCGATGTTGTCAACATCGGCATTGGTGGCTCGGACCTGGGGCCGGTGATGGTGGCCGAGGCGCTCAAGCCCTACTGGCATCCGCGCATCCGGCCGCATTTCGTCTCCAACGTGGACGGCACCCACATCGCCGAGACCCTGCATGGCCTGAACCCGGAGACCACGCTGTTCCTGGTGGCCTCCAAGACCTTCACCACGCAGGAGACGTTGACCAACGCCAGAACCGCGCGCGCCTGGCTGACCGCCGCCCTGGGCGAGGGGGCGGTGGCCAGGCACTTCGCCGCCCTGTCCACCAACGCCCCGGCGGTGGCCGACTTCGGCATAGACACGGCCAACATGTTCGCCTTCTGGGACTGGGTCGGCGGCCGCTATTCGGTGTGGTCGGCCATCGGCCTGCCGGTGGTCCTGGCCATCGGCTTTGACACCTTCGTCGACTTTCTCGACGGCGCCCATGCCATGGACGAGCACTTCCGCACCGCACCGCTTGACGAGAACATGCCGGTGATCCTGGGCATGCTGGGGGTGTGGTACACGACCGTTCACGGCGCGGCGGCCCAGGCGCTGCTACCCTACGACCAGTACCTGCACCGCTTCGCCGCCCACTTCCAGCAAGTGGACATGGAAAGCAACGGCAAGCGGGTGACCCTGGACGGCCAGCCCGTCGCCTGGGACACCGGCCCGGTGATCTTCGGCGAGCCCGGCACCAACGGCCAGCACAGCTTCTACCAGCTCATCCACCAGGGCACGCGGCTGATTCCCTGCGACTTCATCGCCCCGGCGGTCAGCCACAATCCCATGGGCGATCACCATCCCATCCTGCTGTCCAACGTCTTCGCCCAGGCCGAGGCGCTGATGCGCGGCAAAACCGAGGACGAGGCCCGCGCCGAACTGGAGGCCCAGGGCCTGGACGCCGGGGCCATCGCCGCCCTGCTGCCCCATAAGGTGTTCCCCGGCGACCGGCCCAGCAACACGATTCTTGTCAAGCGCATCGATCCACGGACCCTGGGGATGCTGGTGGCGCTGTACGAGCACAAGGTGTTCGTCCAGGGCGCGGTCTGGGGCGTGAACAGCTTCGATCAGTGGGGCGTGGAACTGGGCAAGCAACTGGCCAAGGCCATCCTGCCGGAACTGGCCGGCGAGGAACCCGTCGGCGGCCATGACGCCTCGACCAACGGCCTCATCAACGCCTGGAAGGCGATGCGCGACGAGGCCTCCCATGACGGCATGAGTCGAGGGTAGGACGGGCGTGACACAGCGGAGCGGGACGACGACGACGCAGACGGAGCGCGACGGCGGACCCACAGGCCCCATCGCGGGAACCGGTGACGGCCGGGTGGGCGGCATCCGGGAACTGCCGCCCACCCTGGTCAACCGCATCGCCGCCGGCGAGGTCGTGGAGCGGCCGGCCAGCGCCGTCAAGGAACTCGTCGAAAACAGCCTGGATGCCGGCGCGACCCGGGTGGACGTGACCCTGGGCGACGGCGGCCGGGGACGCATCGTGGTGGTGGACGACGGCCAGGGCATGGAGCCCGAGGCCCTGTCGATGGCCGTGCGCCGGCATTGCACCAGCAAGCTTGCGGCCGATTCCGACCTGACCACCATCCACACCCTGGGGTTCCGGGGCGAGGCGCTGCCCTCCATCGGCTCGGTGGCGCGGCTGACCCTGACCAGCCGCCCCCCGGGCGCGGACACCGCCTGGGCACTGACCGTCGAGGCGGGCACCGTGGGCGCGGCCGAGCCCGCCGCCCATCCCCCCGGGACCCGGGTGGAGGTGCGTGACCTGTTCTTCGCCACACCGGCGCGGCTCAAGTTCCTCAAGGCCGCCCGCACCGAGCAGCAGCACGCCGTGGACGCCATCAAGCGGCTGGCCATGGCCCACCCCGGGGTGGCCTTCTCCGTCATGGACGGCGACCGGGTGCTGCTGCGCGCGCCGGCGCTGCCCGCCGACCTGCTGAGCGATCCCGTGGCCGCCCGGCGCGAGCGCCTGGGCGCGGTGCTCGGCCGGGCCTTCGCGGAGAACTGCGTCCCCCTGGACCTGGCGCGCGAGGCCGCCCGGCTGACCGGTCATGCGGGCCTGCCGACCTATCATCGTGGCACCAGCACGGAGCAGTATCTGTTCGTCAACGGCCGCCCGGTGAAGGACCGTCTGCTGCACGGCGCGGTACGGGGCGCGTATCAGGACGTCCTCGCCCGCGACCGGCATCCCGTCGTGGCGCTCTCCCTGGAGATCGACCCCACCGCCGTGGACGTGAACGTCCATCCCGCTAAGACCGAGGTGCGCTTCCGCGATGCGGCCCTGGTGCGGGGGCTGATCGTCTCTGGCATCCGCCACGCCCTGGCCGAGGCCGGGCATCGGGCCAGCACCACGGTCGCCGCCGGCCTGCTGGGCCGCGCCCGGCCGGAGGGGGAGGAAAGCGCGCCGGGGCCACGCCTGCCCCTGGGGCGCGGCGGCGGACGTGGAGGATTGGGCGGCCCCGGATGGCGCGGGCTGGCGCCACCGCCCACCCAGGCCCTGGACGCCGCGCGGGCCTTCCAGGCGCCCGAGGCCCCGCAGGAGGGGGGCTTCGCCGAGGGGATCCCGTCGCCTCCGCCGCCGGCCAACCCCTTTGGCCACCTTGGGGGCGAGGCGGCCGCGCCCGCCGGGTCCGAGGACGATGACCGCGACCGCCCACTCGGCCGGGCGCGCGCCCAGGTGCACACCACCTACATTGTCGCCGAGACCACCGACGGGCTGGTGATCGTCGACCAGCACGCCGCCCATGAACGCCTTGTCTACGAACGCATGAAGCAGGCCCTGGCCGAGGGCGGCATCGCGCGGCAGGGACTGCTGCTGCCCGAGGTGGTGGAACTGGGCGAGGCCACCGCCGCCCGCCTGGTGGCCCGCGCCGGGGAGTTGGCCGACCTGGGCCTGGTGGTCGAGGGCTTCGGCCCGGGCGCCGTGGTGGTGCGCGAGACCCCGGCGCTGCTGGGCCGCTGCGACGCGGCCGCTTTGGTGCGCGATCTGGCCGACGACCTGGCCGAATGGGGCCAGACCCTGGCCCTTCAGGATCGCCTGGCCGATGTCTGCGGCACCATGGCCTGCCATGGCTCGATCCGCGCCGGTCGGCGCCTGAACGAGGCGGAAATGAACGCCTTGCTGCGGCAGATGGAAGAGACGCCCCACAGCGGCCAGTGCAACCACGGCCGCCCGACCTATGTGGAACTGCGGTTGGCGGACATCGAGACGCTGTTCGGGCGGCGTTAGAGCCCGTCCGGAAAGTCTCGGGAACCGCAACATACTGTGTGCCTGTGCCGGGATCGCATTCCATATGTGGTGTTTTGTACGGCTTTCCGGACAGACACTTAGAGCGTGTCGCGCGATTTCTGAATCGCCCAGCATGCTCTAACAATTTGTTTTTCAAGCAAATCGTCCCCGAAAGGTCGTCCAGGGCGATTTGTGCCAGATCGCTCGGGATTTGCTCTCGTGACGCCCTCTACCCCATGGCACGGCGTTCGCGGATGGTATCGTAGGCGTGGTTGATGCCGGCCATGGTGCGGCCGGCCTGCTCCACGAACGCCTCCGGCAGGCCGGCGGCCAGCAGCGTGTCGGGGTGATGCTGGCGGGCCAGCCGCGTCCAGGCGGACCGCACCTCGGCGTCACTGGCGGTGGGAGGAACGCCCAGCACGGCATAGGGATCGGGTTCGTCCGAACCGGCACCCCCATCCCGACCCTGGCCCGCGTCCTGGGCCCCACGGGCGCCGCCCGCCCAGCCCGGGCCCTCGAAGCGGGCGCGCAAGCGGTCCACGGCGTCCGGGGGCAAGTGAAACAGGCGCGCCACGTCATGAAGGATCGCAAGTTCCCGAGGGTGCATCACGCTGTCAGCCCGGGCGATCTGATAGAGCGCCCCAAGCAGTTCCTCCAGGACCTCCGGATGGCCGTGGAACACCGAGGCGATCTGCCGGGCGTAGGTCTCGTAGCCCTCGGCCGAGCGCTTGGCGCTGTCGAACACGGCGCCGACCGCCTTCATCTCGTGGTCCGGGATGTGGAAGACGCGCTTGAAAACCTGCACCTCGTCGCGAGTCACCCGGCCGTCGGCCTTGGCCATCTTAGCGCCCAGGGTGATGACGCCCACCGCGAAGGCGTGCTGACGGGTATCCTTGCCAAGGCCGCCCCCGCCAAGCCCCCCCACAGCCGCGCCCTGGGGGTCCGCCTCGCGGTCGCCAGGGCCACGGACGATGTCGCCGGCCTGGGCGCGCACCTTGTCGAAGGCCGCCGAGACTCCGCCCTCCTTATCCACCGCATGCCCGGCGGCGACGCCGACGATGGCGCCCAGCGGTCCCCCAACCATGAACCCGCCGACGCCGCCGATCACCTTGCCCCAGACGCTCATCCCGGTCCTCCGTTCCATTCTGGGGTCAAGATAGGCAGCGACGGGAGACCCGGCAAAGCCCCGCGTTACAACGACGGCATCGGACCTGGACCGTCCCTCATTGCTTGTCGCGTGTAGGGTGCGCTCGACGGCCGCTCCGTCGGCCGGCAGCGCACCACCGCGCGCCTGGATGGTGCGCTGCACCTGCGGTGCCAGCGCACCCTACGGTATAGGGCACCCCGTCACCGCCACATTCCGCTGGCCTTGTCCCCCGGCACCAGCATGAGCCTGCCGCCGCTGTCGTCCTCGCCGATCGCCCGCAGGCGCCCGTCCGCCCAGTCCCGCAGACGGTCTCCGTAGTGCGGCGAGGCCGGGTTGCCCGACTGCCCGGTGGCGATGACATAAAGACCGCGCGCGGGCGGTCCCAGGTCCACCACCATGCGCAGACCCGGGCCATGGCGATGGGCGAAGGGCCGGCGCGCGTCGCGGCCAACGAAGCTGCCCCGGTTGAGGGTAAAGTCGCCGCCGTCGGTGGCCACGTCCAGGGCGATGAGCCGGTCCAGTCCCGGCACCTGGCTGAACAGGGGGTGCGCGAACGGGGCGCGGTGCCAGTCCCCCCAGCGCGCCGCCAGCACCGGGCCGCCGCTTTCCACCCCGATCCAGGCGAGCGCCTCGTCCAGCGCCGCCGTCGCCTGCCGGCCGCAGGTCTCGACCCTATCGCCGGTGGCACGGTCGTCGCACCAGCCCGGCGCCTCGGTCAGGGCCATCAGCACCGGCAGCGGCCGGGAGCGGTTGGCCCAGTCCGCGAACACCGGCCCCAGGTCGTCGGCGAACAGGCGCGCGGTCAGCGCCTCCAGCCAGGCGGCCAGGATCAGCGGTTCCGGCCGGTCGCGGCCCATCACCGGCGGGTCCCAGCCGCGCAGGCGGTCGAGTACCGCCGGGGCCTCGGCGTGCGTCAGCGCGCCGGCCTCAACGGTCTCCAGCAGCGCGGGCAGCAGACGCGCGGCCATGGGCGAGTGGGCATCGGCCTGGAGCGCCGCCATGGCCTGGGCATCGGTGGCCGCCGGATCCAGCGCCCGTAGCCGCTCCGCCAGCCGCTCGGCCCGCCAGGGCTCGGGGAAGGCGACGGCCAGGGGATGGGGCCAACCGATGGGGTGCACGCGGTTGTTGGCGTTCAGCACCCGGCCCCCGGGCGGGTCCAGGGTCATCGGCAGCGCGTCGCGCGGCACCCAGCCTTGCCAGTCCATGGCCCCCGACCAGCCCTCGGCGGGCAGGCGGCCGTCGTGGCCGGGGGCGCGGACCGGCACCCGCCCGGGCGACAGCATGGCCACCCGGCCGGCGCGATCGGCCAGGATGAGGTTCTGCTGTGGCGCTTCCCAGGCGTCCAGGGCGGCGCGGGCCTCGTCCAGGTCGCGGGCCTGGTTGAGGCGAACCAGGGCGTCGGGGGTGGTGTCGGCCTCGGTGAGGGTGACCGAGGCCAGGGCCAGCACCTCGCCGGCCGGCAGGGTGGCGCGGGCCTGGCCGAGAGCATCCCACGCCAGGTCGGAGACCACCGGGCCGTGGCGGGTCTCGCGCACCGTCAGGGTCGTGTCCTGACCCAGGCGCACGCTTAAGGACTCCGCGCGCGTCACGAAGGGACGCGGGCCGTCGGGGGTCTCATAGGACAGGCCGTCCCCGGTGGGGCGCTCCCGAAACAGGTCCTTGGTGTCGGAGTGGGTGGTGGTGATGCCCCAGGCCACATGGGTATTGTGACCGATGAGCACAAAGGGCACCCCGGGCACCGTGGCCCCCTCCAGGGTCAGGCCGGGGGT
>JANQGN010000241.1 GCA_028277295.1 Rhodospira sp. | reverse complement strand
CCTCGCGCCCTGGCGCCGTGGCGTCGCCTGGGCCCTGGGCGTGCTGGCGCTGGCCGGGGCCGGGGTCGCCGGGCTGACCTTCGGCCTGATGCGCCAGGTTCGCCTGCAAGCGGCGGCGCAACTGTCCCAGCAGCGCCAGAATACCGTGCTGATCGCACAGCAGGAGACCTCTACCGACGGTATCCTGGTCGTCGACAGCGGCCGGCGCATTCTGTCCTGGAACCGGCGCTTCATCGACCTGTGGGCGCTCCCCGAGTCGGTGTTGCTGGATGGCCGCGCCCGCCAACTCACCGAGATCGTTGGCCGGCTCGTCGAGGAACCCGAGGCGTTCGCCCGCCGCATCGACGATCTCCACGCCAACCCAGACGAGAACGAGGTCGAGGGCACGGAGGTTTACCTGCGCGACGGCCGGATCCTGGAGCGGCACTCCCGCGCCCTGCGCAACGATCAAGGACGCGTCTGGGGGCGCGCCTGGTTCTACCGCGACATCACCCAGCGCCGCCGCGACGAGCAAGCCCTGCGAGAAAGCGAACAACGGTTCCGTGACGTGGCCAACGCCGCCGACGAGTTCATCTGGGAGGTGGACACGGACGGGTGCCTGACCTTCGTCACCGAACGAGCGACCGATTTTCTCGGCTATACCGTCCAGGACATGCTCGGGAAGTCGCCATTCGAGTTCATTCACCCAGATGACCGGGCGTGGGTGCACGCCTTGTATCGCGACGCGGCAAGCCGCCGGACCAAGTATGCCGTCAGCGACTACAGGATGATCGACAGAGACGGGGACATCATTTGGCTGCGCACCAATGGCCTGCCGATCCTGGACGATCTGGGGCGCCTGCGGGGGTATCGCGGCGCGTCCATGAACAGCAACGATATCAAGACCCGCGAGTTGGAGATGCAGGACGCCAACCGGCGCCTGGAGGACCAGGCCGCGGCCCTCGTGGCGCTGGCCGAGCAACTGGACACGTCCAACCGGGAGATCCGCCGGGTTCAGGAGCGCTTTGACCTGGCCATGCGCGGCACCACCGACGGCATCTATGACTGGGACCTCGTCGCCAACCGCATCTACCTTTCGCCGCGTTGGTGCGACATGCTGGGCCTGGGCGAGGACGAGGCGGAGGTCGCGCCCACCTTCTGGGCCGACCGTATCCACCCGGACGACTATCAGAGATCCGTGCGCGCCCTGTCCGACCATCTGTCCGGCGCGACGGCGCAGTACCGCCACGTCCATCGGATGAAGCATCAGAACGGCAGCTATCTCTGGATTCTTGACCGCGCTCAGGTGGTGCGCGGACCGCATGGCCAGGCCGTGCGCCTGGTCGGCACCCACGCCGACATCACCGAGATGCGCCGCTACGAGGAGGCCCTTCGCCAGGCCAAGACCGAAGCCGAACATGCCAACGCCGCCAAGTCCCGGTTCCTGGCCGTGATGAGCCACGAGATCCGCACGCCCATGACCGGCGTCCTGGGCATGACCGACCTGCTTCTCGGCTCGCCTCTGGACGACCGCCAGCGCAACTTCGCCCAGACCGTCAAGCGGTCCGCCGAGACGTTGCTGGGCTTGCTCAACGATATCCTCGATTTCTCGAAGATCGAGGCCGGGCAGTTGGTGTTAGAGGAGGTCACCTACGACCCCGGCGCCGTGGTGGAAGAGGTGGTCGACCTGCTGCGCATCACGGCATCCGAGAAGGGTTTGACGGTTTCGGTGAGGCACGCCGAGCCGCCGCCGCCAGCGGTGCGTGGCGATCCCCACCGGTTGCGACAGGTGCTGTTCAATCTCGTGGGCAACGCCATCAAGTTCACCGAGCGCGGCGAGGTGATCGCCGGCCTTGAGCACTGTGCCCCCCAGCCCCTCGGCCATAGCTTGCGCTTCGTGGTCCAGGACACCGGCATCGGTCTGTCCGAAGCCCAGCGCACACGACTGTTCCAACCCTTCATCCAGGCCGACAACTCAACCACCCGGCGGTTCGGGGGCACCGGTCTCGGACTGGCGATCTGCAAGCGCCTGGTGGACGCCATGGGGGGTGACATCACCGTCGATAGCCGCCTGGGTCATGGCTCCGCCTTTCGCTTCTCGATCCAGGCTCGACCCGGCGACCCCGACCTCCTGCCCCAGCGCAGCGCCCCACCCCTGGCGTCGGACACACCATCCGCGTCCCGCCGGCCGCCAGCGGGGACCCGTCTTCTGCTGGCCGAGGACACGGCCGCGAACCGCCTGCTGATCGCCATTGTGCTGGAACGCATGGGGTTCGAGGTGGATCAGGTAACGGACGGCCGCGAGGCGCTGAACGCGGTCACCGCCGACCCCAGCCGCCATGCGCTGGTGCTGATGGACATGCAGATGCCCATCATGGACGGCGTCACCGCCACGCGGGCTATCCTCACGCTTCGCGACCCGCCCCCCGTGATCGGTCTGACGGCCGATGCCATGAGCGAAAACCACGACGTCTATCTCGCGGCTGGCTTGCGCCAGGTGCTGACCAAACCGGTGAACTGGGCGCACCTGGAGCAAGCCCTGGTGACTCATGCCCGCGACGTGGCATGGCTCACGGGCTCCGCCGACACCGGCGCCCCGGGTCCATCGCCAAGCGATCCCAGGGCGACACCCGGTTCCGCCGAGCCAGCGCGTGAGGCCCGCGACCCGGGCTCCGTCATCCCCGGCGACGGAAACACACCCGCCCCGTCCGGCGAAACACGGCCCGAGAACACGCCAGACGCGCCCGCCGCGTGTGATGACGACGCCATCCCCCTCTTCACGCCCACCAGCCTGGACTGCCTGAGCCTTCGTGTCGGCGCCGAGCGCATCGCGCCCATTGTCCGATCCATGGTCGTCAACATGGAAAGCCAGATGCAGACCCTGGCCGACGCCATCAGCATCGGCGATGACGAGGCGGCCCGGCGCAGCGGTCACAGCCTCAAGGGCCTGGCGGGGCAGTTTGGCGCCGGCCGCCTGGCCGCGTTGGGCGAACGCATGCAAGACCCTGGCACCGACGGGAAGGCGCTCGCCGACCTGCTGCCCAAAGCTCAGGCCATCGCCGCGGCCACCCTGATCGCCGTCAATCGATGGCTCGAGTCCCTTCCCGAGGGAAACCCGCACTGAGGGCGGACGACGGCCGCGACGCGATCGCCAACGCCGAGCCGTCGCGGCAC
>JANQGN010000619.1 GCA_028277295.1 Rhodospira sp. | reverse complement strand
CCGCCGGGTCTGCACACGAACAAGAGGATGAGCATGACGGCTTCCACCCCCATCTTGGCCGGCAAGCGCGGCCTGGTCATGGGCGTTGCCAACGACCGTTCGATTGCCTGGGGCATCGCCCGGGCCTGCGCCCGGCAGGGCGCCGAACTGGCGCTGACGTACCAGGGCGAGTCCCTGCTGAAGCGGGTCCGTCCCCTGGCCGACCAACTGGGGGCCACCTGTCTGCTGGATTGCGATGTGACTGATCCAGCCTCCATGGACCGCGCCTTCGAGACGCTGGGTCGCGACTGGGGCGGCCTTGACTTCGTTGTTCACGCCATCGCCTATTCCGACAAGGACGAACTCAAGGGGCGTTACGTCGACACCTCTCCCGATAACTTCGACCAGACGATGCGTGTCTCGTGCTACTCTTTCACCGACGTCTGCCGTCGGGCCGAGCCGCTGATGCGGGAAGGCGGGAGCCTGCTAACCCTGACCTATTATGGCGCCGAGCAGGTCATGCCGCATTACAATGTGATGGGCGTGGCCAAGGCGGCCCTCGAAGCCAGTGTGCGCTACCTGGCCAACGACCTGGGACCAAAGGGGATCCGCGTCAACGCCATCTCCGCTGGGCCGATCCGCACCTTGGCGGCCTCGGGTATCGGCGATTTCCGGTTCATCCTCAAGTGGAATGAGTACAACGCGCCGTTGCGTCGCAACATCACCATCGACCATGTGGGCGGCTCGGCCGTCTATCTGCTGTCCGACATGGGCGCGGGGGTGACCGGCGAGGTTCATCACGTGGATAGCGGTTATCATACCGTCGGCATGGTGGCGCCGGACTCCGCGCCCCAGATCATTGATCTTCTGGGCGGCTTCAAGGGCCGGGCCGAGGCAAACGGTTGACCCAATGTCCCATAACAGCTTCGGTCACCTTTTTCGGGTCACCACCTTCGGCGAAAGCCACGGGCCGGCCATCGGGTGCGTGGTCGACGGCACGCCGCCCGGCCTGAGCTTGACCGAGGCCGACCTACAGCGTGACCTGGACAGGCGTCGTCCTGGCCGGTCGCGCCATACAACCCAGCGCCAGGAAGCCGACCAGGCACGCATCCTGTCGGGGGTATTCGAGGGGCGCACAACCGGCACCCCGATCGCCGTGCTGATCGAGAACACCGACCAGCGCAGCAAGGACTACGCCGAGATCGCGGACACCTATCGACCCGGGCACGCCGACTATACCTATGACCGCAAGTACGGTCTGCGCGACTATCGAGGCGGGGGGCGGTCCTCGGCGCGGGAAACCGCGACCCGGGTCGCCGCCGGCGCCATCGCCCGCCGGGTCCTGGGGGCGGGGATCACCGTGCGCGCCGCCCTGGTTCAGATCGGTGACGATGCCCTGGATCGTCCGCGCGACGCCTGGGACTGGGCGCAGGTGGACGCCAACCCGTTCTTCTGTCCGGACGCCGCCACGGCCGAACGCTGGGCGGCGCGAATGGACCGGGTGCGCAAGGCCGGCTCGTCCATCGGCGCGGTGGTGCGGGTGGAGGCCGGGGGCGTGCCCGTCGGCCTGGGCGCCCCCCTTTACGGGAAGCTGGACCAGGATATCGCCTCGGCGCTGATGAGCATCAATGCCGTCAAGGGGGTGGAGATCGGGGAGGGCTTTGCCGCGGCGGCGTTGTCGGGGGAGGATAACGCTGACGAGATGGTGCCCGGTCCGGACGGCCGACCGGTGTTCCTGTCCAATCACGCGGGCGGTATCCTGGGCGGGATCTCCACCGGCCAGACCATCGTCGCCCGGTTCGCCGTCAAGCCCACCAGCTCGATCCGCACCCCGCGTCGCACCGTGGATCGCCGGGGCGCGGCGACCGAGATCGTCACCAAGGGGCGTCATGACCCCTGCGTGGGCATTCGCGCCGTGCCGGTGGGCGAGGCCATGATGGCCTGCGTCCTGGCCGACCATCTGTTGCGCCATCGGGCCCAGTGCGGGGCGGTCGATGCTCCTCGGACCGATCCTCAATCCGGACCGGGTGACGTGCCTGGGTCCGGGTGCGCGGGAACCGGGGCATGATGGGGGCCGCTGGCGGGTCCGACGATGGTCGCGCCTGTGACGCCGCGCTGGCCATCGACCCCGAGATGGAGGCCGCCTACAACGGCCGCGCCGCCGTTCCCGACCATCCGGCCTTCGTCACGCGCTGGCGAGAGGCCAGCCTCGCCACGCGCACGCGCGATGACATGCCCCGGCGGCTGGACCTGGCCTATGGTCGGGGGCCGCGGCAAACCCTGGACTTGTTTGGCTTCGGCTTTGGTGTGCCGACGCGGCCCCTGTTGATCTTCCTGCACGGCGGGGACTGGCAGTCCATGGACAAGAGCGCCTTTAGTTTTCTGGCGCCGCCGTTCGTCGAGGCTGGGGCGGCGGTGGCCATTCCCAACTATCCCCTGTGTCCCGACGTGCCCCTGGACATCATCGCCGTGGTCCTTCGCGGGGCCATTCAGATGCTATGGCGGGAGGCCGCGAGCCTGGGCTTGGATCGCCGTCGTTTCGTGATCGCGGGACACGCGGCCGGCGGTCACCTCGTGGCCGAGATGCTCTGCACGCGCTGGCCCCGTCTCGATAGGGCCATGCCGGTGGACAGTCTGCGGGGCGGGATCGCCGTGAGTGGTGTGTTCGACCTGGAGCCGCTCACGCACACCAGCCTGAACGCTGCCCTTGGACTGACCGCGGCGGCGGCCCGACGCAACAGCCCGCTGTTCCGGGACCCCGTGCCAGGGGCGTCGCTGACGCTGGCGGTGGGGGGACTGGAGAGCGACGCCGTTCACGCCCAGTCGGCCCGGCTGGCGCGCGGCTGGGCGGCGATGGGCGCGCATGAGACCTGGATTCCGCTGCATGGCCGTCACCAGTTTTCGGCCCTGGACGCGCTGGCGGAGATCGAGCATCCGTTGTTCCACGATGCGCTGGCGCGGCTGGGCTTGTCGCCCCTGGCCCCGGACCGATGATCCTTACCGATGATTCCGACCCGTGATCCCGACCCGTGATCCCTCCTGGGGCCCGTGCGTCTCCCTGTCTTGTCGCGAGGGCCTTGCCAAGGGCCGTCGATCGGCGCGGCGGTGGCGGCGTGCGATCACGTTTTTCTCGGCTATCATCTTTGTCTTGAGACGCGGCGCCTGACTTTCTGATCTCGCCCTGCAAACGAGGACTCCAGCCATGCAGAAGATTTTCGTGTTCCTGAAGTGCGACCTGGGTCACGCCTACGATGTGGCCGCTGCCCTGGTGGATGGTTTGGAGGAGGTCTCCGAGGTTGACAGCATCTCTGGGCAGTACGATCTGCTGGCCAAGTTCTATCTGCCGCGTGACACCGACATCGGCCGCTTCGTTCAGGAGAAGGTGCAGACCGTCAAG
>JANQGN010000617.1 GCA_028277295.1 Rhodospira sp. | reverse complement strand
GCCACGGCCCTGGTGGCCGCCGGCGAGCGCATCGGCGTGGACGGCACCGTCGCCCAGGGCATCAGCGACGTCGACACCAGCCTGATCAGCGGCGAGACCCTCCCCCGGCGGATCGCCCCCGGCGCGCGCGTCTTCGCCGGCACCCTGAACCTGTCGGCGCCGATCCGGGTCACCGTGGACGCGGTGGGCGACGGGACCCTGCTGGCCGAGATCGTGCGCATGATGGAGGCGGCCGAGCAGGGCCGCGCCCGCTTCGTGGCGCTGGCCGACCGGGTGGCGCGGCTCTATGCCCCGGTCGTTCATGTCCTGGCGCTGGGGGCGTTCCTGGGCTGGTGGATTGTCGGCGGGCTGCCGTGGCAGGAGGCGCTACTGATCGCCGCCGCCGTGCTGATTATCACCTGCCCCTGCGCCCTGGCGCTGGCGGTACCGGTGGTGCAGGTCATCGCCAGCGGGCGGCTGTTGCGCGAGGGGATCTTCCTGAAAAGCGCCACCGCCCTGGAGCGGCTGCGCGAAATCGACACCGTGGTCCTGGACAAGACGGGCACGCTCACACTGGGGCGCCCGGCGCTTGTGCCGGGCGGCCCCGGGAGCGGGTCCGAATGGACGCCGGACGACCTGAGCCTGGCCGCCGGCCTGGCCTCCACCAGTCGTCATCCGCTGGCGCGCGCCGTGGCCGCCGCCTGGCCCGGGGCGCGACCGCTGGAGGGCGTGCGCGAACACCCGGGCGAGGGTCTGTCCTGGGCGGGACCAACGGGCGACGTGCGGCTGGGCTCGGCGGTCTTTTGCGGGGGGACCACCGAGGCCGAGGACGGGCCCGGTGAGGCCCCAGGTCCCTCCCTGTGGCTGCGCGAGGGCGCGTCCAGGCCGGTTCGCTTCCGGTTCACGGATCGCCCGCGCCCGGACGCGACCGCCGTCATCGCGGCGCTGCGGGCGCGCGGGCTGGCGGTGGAGCTACTCTCGGGCGACCGGCCGGCGGTGGTGGCGGCCGTGGCGCGGGCCGCCGGCATTGATACCTGGCGCGCCGGCCAGACCCCGGCCGACAAGGTGGCGCGGCTGGCCGCCTTGCGTGACGGGGGCCGGTGGGTGCTGATGGTGGGCGACGGCCTCAACGACGCCCCCGCCCTGGCCGCCGCCCATGTGTCGGCCTCCCCCGCGACGGCGGTGGACGTCAGCCAGACCGCAGCCGACGTGGTGTTCCAGGGCGACCGGCTGGCGCCCCTGCTATCGGTGCTGGACGTGGCCGCGCGGGCGGACCGCCTGGTGCGGCAGAACCTGGCTCTCGCGCTGCTCTATAACACCGTCACGGTGCCCCTGGCCCTGGCCGGGCAGGTGACACCCTTGATCGCCGCAGCCGCCATGAGCACGTCTTCGATGGTGGTCATTTCCAACGCCCTGCGACTGGCCGGACGCCGTCCAGCCGTGGCATGGCGTGGGTCGGCCCAAGATGGACCGGAGGCGATATGAACGCCCTGCTGCTGTTGATTCCCCTGGCGCTGGGGCTGGGCCTGCTGGGCCTGGCGGCGTTCCTGTGGGCATTGCGGTCGGGCCAGTTTGACGACATGGATGGCGCCGCGCACCGCATTTTGTTCGATGACGACGAGGATGACTGGAAAGGGCCACCCCGGACGTGATGTCATACCCGCTCCGTTGGGACGGGACCCGTCCGGCGCGTCTGTCCGGGCACGCCGGTCTCCCGGGTCGCGGTCGGCCCGGGCGCCCCTCCCTCAGCGCCAGTTTCAGGGCTCCGAACCCGGATGACCGGTCTGTAAGGGTCCATGGGTCCGAGGGAGTTCCTTCGCGTCTTGCGGACGCTCAGGATGAGGACTTTCACTTTTTAAGGGCTTCATCCTGAGAGCCCGTCCGG